>JANWYV010000008.1 GCA_025055075.1 Blastocatellia bacterium | reverse complement strand
GAATTTGCTCCACGATTGCAAGACATCCTTCATCCGAACGTGTGGAATGAGCTGAGGCGTGACGGCGAGTGGCAAAAGCTCGGAGAAATGCCGCGTCCGCTCAATCCGTCGTTGCATCTGGCCATCAGCAAAGCGTTGCGCGATTACTCGCTCGCGACCGCTCGCCGCATCGTGGAAGAAGAGCATCTCGGCAAGTTGATCTATGCCGGCGGCGATGATGTGATGGCTTTCGTCTCGCTCCGCGACCTGCCGGAAGTGATGCGCAAGCTGCGAGCTTTCTTCACCGGCGCGCTCACGGGCGATGAGAACCAAATAGACTGGATCGCCGGTTCCGGATTTGCTCGAACGGAGACGGGCTTTCAGCTCACGATGGGCATGACGGCTACGGCTAGCATGGGCGTGGCCATCGCCCATCACATGCAGGACCTGGGACAGACGCTCGCCGCCGCGCGGGCAGAAGAAAAACGCGCTAAGGACGGGCTTGGCCGCAACGCTTTCTCCATCGCGCTCATGAAGCGGTCGGGCGGCCACGAATCGTTTGGCGCGAAGTGGTATTACGCGAAGGACGGCTCCCTGCACGTTGATACGCTCCGGTGCTTGATTGATTGGCGCGATGCCTTCTGGAGAGATAATGTATCGCCGAAATTCGCGTTTGTCTTCCGCGAGGAGGCGTGGGCGCTCTCAGATCTTCCTTCAGAAGCTATCAGCAAGGAAGCGCATCGCCTGCTGGGTCGCCATCTCAACGAACGTTTGTCCAAGGATGAGAAGGAAACATTGAGCGTTCGGCTGCTCGACGAGGGCCTCTTAAGGCTCTTTGAGTCGGGAGTGTCGCTCGACGATCTCGCCAAGTTTTTGGACCTCGCCGTGTTCCTGGGTCGGGAGGAGAACCGATGAGTAAAACGATCTTCATTGAGCCGCTCGACGTGTTGCTTTTCCGGGAAAGCAAGCCTTTCACCGGGGGCGAAGATCACCTGGCGCGAAGCGTCTTCCCTCCGCCGCCCTCGACTGTCTATGCGGCCATTCGCTCACACTTGCTGAGCCAGTATTTTGGTCGCTTCGAGGCATTCAAGGAAGAGAAGAGCGTTCCTCCAGAATTAGCCGGAGAGATCGGTTCGCCTACGACGTTCGGCACGCTTGAGCTTCGTCGCCTGCTGGTTGCGCGAAAGCGCGAATCAGCGGAGGTTCATCAACGGGCGATTTCAGTGGAATTGCTCTATCCCATGCCGAGCGATGTGGCCGTCGTCAAAGGCGCAGGGCAGTACGTGCTTCTGAAACCGGCTGACGTGAAATCGGCTGACAAATTCCCCGTACGAACGAATCTCCTGCCGGAATTGCGACATCTTTGGTTCGCGAAGGACGTGCATCTGGAGGCCGCCGCAGGCTGGCTCACCGAGAAAGGGATGCAACGCTATCTGGCCGATGAGCCGGATTCGTCAGGTTCATTTTTCGGTCCTGGAGAGGTCATCGCTGGAAATCAGATTGAGGAAGTCATCTTTACACGAGAAGAGCGAACCGGCATCGCGCGGGATCGCGCGCGTCGGTCGGTGCGCGAGGGATTGCTCTACAGCGTTGAGTACCTTCGACTCCAGAAGGGCGTCGGCTTCTTCGCCGAGTTCGTAGGAACGCAACTTCTCCCCGATTCCGGGCTGATCAATCTCGGCGGAGATCGCCGTCCGGCGCATTATCAACCGGCGCAGGTTTCAGCGCTGGCGCTCGACAACATCAAGCAGCGCATCCAGGAGCATCGGCAGTTCAAGCTGGTGCTTGTAACGCCTGCCCTGTTCAAGCACGGCTGGCGTCCGACGTGGATTGACGAGCAAACACTCAAAGGCTCACGCGGCAACGTTCGCGTCAAACTCGTCGCGGCAGCTTTGGGCAAGCCCGTGGGCATCGGCGGGTTCGATCTGGTGAAGCAATTCCCTAAGCCTCTTCATCGCTTTGTGCCTGCCGGAAGCGTCTACTTCTTCGAGCTTCTGGAGGGCGATGCCGATGCGGCCATTGAAGCTTTCCACGAGAGATCCGTCTCCGAAAGCCTGGAGACTTTTCCCGAAACTGCTCGGCAGGGTTTCGGGCATTCTTTGATAGGAGCATGGTGATTATGTTCAAGCGAGCCAGTTTGATGTTTCTCTACACCGAGACGCCGCTTCATGCGGGCAGCGGCACGAGCCTTGGCGTCGTGGACCTGCCCATTCAACGCGAAAAGTACACCGACTTTCCGGTGATTCAGGCCTCCGGCATCAAGGGTGCTGTGCGCGAGTGGTTCGAGTTCAAATTCACTGATAATTCCAGCAGGCGCAAAATTGAACTTGCGTTCGGGCCGGATAAGATCGGGTCGGAGGAAAGCGGATTTGCAGCGGCTGCGACGTTCACCGACGCGCGAATTTTGCTTTTCCCTGTGCGTTCGCTCAAAGGCATCTTCGCCTATTGCACGTCGCCGACCGTGCTCGAACGATTTCGCCGCGATGCGCAGATCGCAGGCGTCGCGCTCGATTGGACTGTACCGACGCCGTCGGGCGATCAAACCGTGCTGGGAGTGGAAAGCGGCTCTGATGTGGCTGCTGGCGATCAAGTGCTCTTGGAAGAGTACGCTTTCGGGTTTCGTGGCGACGACAAGGTGACGGCCATCGCCAACTGGCTATCCCAGCACGCAGTGCCCGCTGGATCAGAATATGCGTTTTGGAAGAGCAAGATCACGAAAAGCCTGCTCGTGCTTCCCGACAACGCCTTCCGAGATTTTGTGAAGCTGTCCACGGAAGTGCAAGCGCGGATCAAGATTGATAACGACAAGCGCACTGTCGTCAAGGGCGGGCTGTTCTACGAAGAGGCGCTACTGCCGGATTCGCTGCTTTACTCGGTCGTTCTGGCGCACGATCCGGTGAAGGACGATCGAGCCGAATTGGCCGATGCTGCCGCTGTGCTCACATTCTTGCGTGGCATTGATGGACAGCGCCTGCAACTCGGCGGCGATGCCACCATCGGTCGCGGCATCGTCAGCGTGCGATTCTATAGCAAGCAGGAGAAACAATCCGAGCAGCAAAAGGAGGGACAGGGCAATGGCTAGCACTGCGAGTTTCCAACAAACGAAAGAGCAACAGCGGGCCAAGGCAGCGTGGGCTGATGTCCAAGCTGTGGATCAAAAATCGGCAGATGTGAAGAGAAAGTATCGCGGCCTCGTGCTGAAACTGCCAGTGATGATTCTCACCAACGGATTGGGGCAAGCGCTGGCTTTCCTCAAATCCAAAGGAAAGGGAGACGCGAACGATCCTCATGAGATCGTCTACGCTCACCTTCAGAATTGGCTCTTTCGTGAGATTCACTGGCCCGGCGCCAATCAGCCGACGCTGATTGAGCGAATCTTCAACACGACGAGCGAGACCTATCGCCAGGCGACGACCGAGGCACTCAGTTATCTCCACTGGCTGCG
>JANWYV010000007.1 GCA_025055075.1 Blastocatellia bacterium | reverse complement strand
TGTTTGAACCGCTCATCGTTTCTCAGGGGAAGCGGGCCTTCGGGTCGCGGACTATCTACCAGGGAGATGAGAACGACGTCGCGCTCATCGCCCTGGAACTGCGCCGAGTTGCCGCAGAGGAATCGCCGTGTCTCCAACTCTCGCTCAAGCTTCGGATTGTCGAGGCACCTCTCGCGCACCAAGCGTTCGATGTGCTTGGCCTGATCGTCGCCCACCAGGGAGACGACGCCAATCGTCTTTCCTTTGTAAGCCGGATGGCACAGCATGGCGAGGATGAGCGCGGCGATCGTTTGCGCTTCCTCCTCGTTCACCTTGTTATGAGCCGTGCCCTTCACGCGATACGGGACGACGTGGGGTTTCAACGGCACATGGACAGATTCCCGCAGCGGACGGATGCGACCGCCATAGCACAGCCGGTTGCTGAACTCGATGATCTCGGGCACGCAGCGGAAGTGCTCCGTCAGCATCAACGCGCCGCCGAACGATTCCCGCGCGATGTCGTAAAGCGACCGCTTGCCGTCATAGAGATGGGCATTGGGGATGTCGCGGAGATATTCCACTTGAAGTTGCTCGATGTTGCTCAGTTCCTGGCCCACGCCTTCCGGGCTCACTTGCTCGTGATCGCCGACGATGACGACCTGATCGCCGACGTAGAGGGCGAGGAGACCGAGAATGTCGCACTGGCTCGCCTCATCCACGATCACCACGTCGAAGCGCGTGGTCGTCGGGTTTATCTGTTCGGCGACGCGAGGAAGCGGCATGATCCAGACGGGCACGGCGTCTTTGGCTTCGGCGATGAGCCGGGAGGCTTCGGCTCGAAGTCGTGCGGCGGCACGTCCCTTCCCTTTGCCCAATCGCCGCATCGTATTGAGCCAGCCGACGAGGGCCTGTCGCTGCGAGGGCTTGGTTTTCTTGATGCGATGCGCCCAGGCGCGACTTTCGACGAGCTGCTGCGTGATCTCGTAAAGCTGCTTCATCTGTTGTTCGAGTCGGCGCTGAATCTCTTGAATGGGAGTTTCAGCGCGGCGAACGAGTTCTTGCTCAAGCTGTCGCCAGAGCCAAGCGGCTTCGGGATCGCCCGGAAGTTCCTCGCGACCGTGTATCCCGCGTCGCGCGCGGATGACTTCGGCCCATGTTGGAGCAAAGCGGGACAATTGTTGGAGCAACTCCTCGCGGCGTCGAAGATGAACGTACTTGGCGTGCAGCTCGCAGAGTCGCGCATGAGCCCGACGATAGGCTAACTCATCGCGCCAATGGAGCGCCTCTTCGATCTCGGCCGCGATTGTGCCAGAGGCGACGTCGCCAAGGCGGTCTTTGGCTTCCCGAATGCGTCGTTCGGCGTCGCGCTGCTGAGCAACGAGCACCGCAGCGCTCAAAGCGTCCGGTAGGCTATTCGCCAAAAACTCACCCAGCCGTCGTCCGCGCTGCGCGCTGTCGGCTCCGATCTTCGACTTACCGAAGGCGCGATCCCAATCGAAGCCGAGACTGCTGAGTCTCTCTTGCAG
>JANWYV010000006.1 GCA_025055075.1 Blastocatellia bacterium | reverse complement strand
GACTCTCCGGCACTCTCACACTCCAGAGCACGGCCACCACCGCCCGATAGCTGAGCCCCAGGGCATACAGCAGCACATTCAAGGCCCGCATCCGCTGGCTCCGCTCAGAATGCGCCTTGATCCCCTCCGGTTGACACGTCCAGGTCCGCCCACACCGCCCACACTGCATCCGCCACTTCAGTACCCGCCCCAGCCGGATATCCACCACCCCTCGCTCCTCTCGCTGATGGATATGCCCGCTCGCTCTCTGACAGGTGGGACATCGCCGATCCACTTGCGCTTCTTCCTTTACCACGGGAAGAATATAGCGCCGCATTCCCGCAACCATAAAGCATTACAGCTTGCCAGAGAAACCCCTCGCATCAAAACCGTTCGAGTGATCCATTGGCAAGTCGGGCGGCGATGAGTATAATCGGCCATTTGCATGACAGCGCACGACGCGGGAGGAGAATGGTGAAGGTGCGACAGCATGCGGAGATTCCGCCTCATGGTGGACGTCTCGTCAATCGGCTCTCGCACGGCGCAGAGCGGGATGCCGAGGAGCAGGTGGCACGCACGGCCCCTCGCCTCGCGCTGGATGCGTGGGCGATTTCGGATCTGGAATTGATCGCCACCGGGGCCTTCAGTCCCCTGGAGGGCTTCATGGGGAAGGAGGATTACGAATCCGTCCTTCATCGGAAGCGACTGGCCAATGGCTTGCCCTGGACGATTCCCATCACCCTCGCGGTGACGCGCTCGGAAGCTGACAAGCTCGGCGAGGGCGAGCCTGTCGCGTTGACCGATGCCGACGGACGCGTGCTCGGCGTGCTCTACCTGGAACAAAAATATCGCGTGGAGAAGGAGCGCGAAGCGCGTCTGATCTTCGCGACGACCGATCCGGCCCATCCGGGCGTTCGGCGCCTCTACGAGACAGGGGAGATCTACCTCGCCGGGAAGATCAGCCTGCTTCATCGCCCCGAGCACGGGGAGTACCAAGCGTACTGGCTCGATCCGGCCGACGCCCGCCGCGTCTTTCAACAGAAGGGCTGGCGCACGATCGTCGGTTTTCAAACGCGCAATCCCGTTCATCGCGCGCACGAGTACATTCAGAAGTGCGCGCTGGAGATCGTAGATGGTCTCTTCCTGCATCCGCTCGTTGGCCAGACCAAAGGTGACGACATCCCGACCGCCGTACGCATGCGCTGCTATGAGGTCTTGCTCCAGCACTACTATCCGCAGGAGCGCGTCGTGCTCGCCGTCTATCCGGCGGCGATGCGATACGCCGGACCGCGCGAGGCCGTCTTTCACGCCCTCGTCCGCAAGAATTATGGGTGCACGCATTTCATCGTGGGACGCGACCATGCGGGCGTTGGAAATTATTACGGGAGCTTCGACGCGCATCGCATCTTCGAGGAGTTCGATCCCGAAGAACTAGGGATCACTCCCCTCTTCTTCGATAACGCGTTCTACTGCCGGCGATGCGGAGGCATGGCGTCGGCCAAGACGTGCCCGCATGGGGAAAGCGAGCATCTCACCCTCTCGGGGACCGAAGTGCGGCGCCGCCTGCGCGCAGGTGAACCCCTGCCACTGGAATTCACTCGTCCGGAAGTCGCCGAAATTCTAGCCGCCGCGTTCGCGAGCGAAGGAGGAAGCTGATGGAGAGCGTACGGGAGCATGGATTCGCCCTCTGGTTCACTGGCCTCCCCAGTTCCGGCAAGACGACGATCGCGCGCTTGGTCGAGCGCGAGCTGCGTGCTCGCGGCCTGAAGGTCGAAGTGCTCGACGGCGACGAGGTCCGACAACATCTCAGCCCGCAATTGGGGTTCAGCAAAGAAGAGCGGGACGTGCACATCCGGCGGATCGCCTACGTGGCCCAGCTTCTCGTGCGCAACGGTATCGTTGCGATCGTCGCGGCTATCTCCCCGTATCGCGAGACCCGTCAGTATGCGCGCGATCTGATCGGTCGCTTCGTGGAAGTGTACGTGAACTGTCCTCTCGAGGTCTGCATCGAACGCGATGTGAAGGGGCTCTACAAGAAAGCCCTACGAGGGGAGATCACGAACTTCACCGGCATCTCTGATCCATATGAGGAGCCGCTCGCTCCGGAGTTGGTCATCTCCAGCCATCAGGAGACACCCACGGAGAGCGCTCGCCGCGTCCTGGCGCGATTGATCGAACTCGGCTACTTGCGCTCCTGAAGGCGCGCTGCCTCACGCCTCCGGCGAAGAGAGCTTCGCGCGCACGATCTCATTGACCCGGCGCCCTTCGACGAGTTGCCCAGCGAGTTTCGCCATCACAGCCTTCATCACCGGCCCCAGATCTTTCAGCGTCTTCGCCCCAAGCTCGGCGATCGTCTCTACGACGATCCGCTCGATCTCCGCATCGCTCAGCGGAGCCGGCAAATATCCCTCCAGAATCTCGATCTCCCGAGCTTCCTTCTCGGCCAGATCAGCGCGTCCGCCCTGCCGATATTGCTCGATCGCCTCTCGCCGCTGCTTGATCAGTCCCTTCAGTACGTCAATGACATCCGCATCCGTGAGCGACCGCATCTCGGCGACCTCCCGATGCTTGAGCGCCGTCTTCACCATACGCAGCGTGCTCACGCGCAGCTCTTCGCGTGCCTTCAAGGCGGCGAGGAAATCTCGCTCGATGCGCTCTTGTAAACTCATGGCCTCCTTCCCCCCTGACTCAGGACGATTTTCCGAGCGCGCTCCAGAGCTGATCCCGTTCCAACTTGCGCACCAGCTCCAGCGCCTGCAGCAGATTCTCCTTCACGACGCTCCAATCCGGGTAGGTCTCCGTCTCGATCCCTTGCTCGACTTCGACGAGCACCGGATGCAGGAGCTGCCGAAGCCGTTCCAGATCTGCCTTCAGTTCGGCCATCGCGTTTGCTCCTCATCAAATGTGACGCTCCCAAATATACCACATCTCGCAGATGGAAAAACGTCTCCCAGAACCTCTCCGCTGCTCTCGACACAGGACGCTCCAGTCGCTACACTCAATCGCCTATGACGACGAGACTGCGTGTCGGCGATCCCGCTCCGGATTTCGCTCTGCCGGATCAAAAGGGCGAAACGCGTCGGCTCTCGGACTTCCGAGGGCGATGGGTCGTCCTCTACTTCTATCCGAAGGACAACACCCCTGGCTGCACAAAGGAAGCCTGCGGCTTCCGCGATCGCTTTCCGGAATTTCAGCGGCGAGGGATTGCGATCATCGGCATCAGCACGGATTCAGTCCGCAGCCACGAGAAGTTCGCTGAGAAGTACGCTCTTCCCTTCCCCTTACTCGCCGATGATGAGAAAGCGGTCGTTCGCGCTTACGGCGTCTGGGGCCAAAAGTCCTTCATGGGACGCACGACGATGGGTACCCACCGCATCTCGTTCCTCATTGATCCGGAGGGACGCATCGCCAAAGTCTATGAGAAGGTGAAACCAGAAACGCATGCCGAGGAAGTCTTGCGGGACCTCGAGCAGTTGCAGAAAGCCAACTGACGCTGAACGTGGGATCAAGAGGCCTTTCCCGCTCGACCTTCCCGGGCGCGATGCTTCCGCTCTCGCCGGAAGATCCACACCGTGCCCAGGATCGTCATCATCCCTGGGAGGAGCAAGAGGAGGAATCCCCAATCCAAAGTCCACCGTCCGCTCGCCGGATCATGCTGAAGATGGTCACCATGGCCGTCGGCACCGAGACGAATTACAGAGATCACTCGCCTTAGAACCTACTGCCACTTCGGCTGCGCGAAGTCCATAATAGAGGTGCAAGCTGTGCCGAAGAACTTCACGAGGAGCGCGTCATCGGTGAATCCCGTCTCCGCTCATTTCAAGAACGAGAGCGCAAGGATGATCCAGGTCGCGAGAAATCCCCAAAGCACCGAGATCGAGCTAACTGTGGTGATCAAAATGCCGGAGGACTTCCGGCTCCGTCTCCTCTCCTGCCATCAGAACAGGGGTTTCACGGAGGGCGGAGATTCTGACAGGGATGCTCCGATACCCCGGCTGCGAATACGCTTTCTCACGCGATTCAGGTGTGATCCCTCATGCCGAAAGGCGAGCGGCGAGCGCGAGAGATCTTCTGCGCGCATCAAGGGGATTGCCGAGCGAGCGCAAAGATCATTCTATGGCTTCACCCCGCTCTTTTTTTCGTATCCGGGAAGAGAGGGCCTCCCCGAAGGGATCGGGGAGGCCGCGTGATTTCAATCTCCGACGCCGATGCCGACGTTCGGCGTCTTGCTCTTCAAGCCCCTCAACTGCACCAAGGGTTCGATCGGCTCGTTGAGCACGAGCTGACGATAGAGACGCGCCATCTGCTCGTTCTCCGCCTTGCTCAGACGACGCCGCCACAGCTTCTCCTCGCGCGCGTTCTTCGGGATGCCCAATCGCTCCAGATCATGCTGCACATCTTGCGTCACCAACTCTTCGCGCACGAGGAGCGAATGGGCGGTGCTGGAGAGGGGCACGCTCTTGCCGCCGGCGAAGATCTCGTGTCGCCCGTGTTGCTCGTACCACTTCGAGAGCGTCGCCGTCATATGCATCTTTTCGACGATCTTCCGCCAGCCGATGCCCGTATTGTAGGCGCAGAAGGAGATCTCTCCCTCTTGCGTCGCATAGGGGATGATGCAACGCTCAGTCCGCCGGAAGTCGTAGTTGAACAGGTCCTGGAACCACATGCCGGCAATGAAGAGGAAGTTCCACCGATCCCGGCGCCGTCGCTCGATGTCCTCGCGGGTACGATTGCCGCTGACATCCCCATAGCTGCGACCCGTCGCCCCGAAGGATTTGTCGAACTTCACCAGCAGGTCCCACAGCTTGAAATGCTTCGGCGCCTTGAACGGATCGTAATTCTTCATGAGCGCCAGCGCCATGCCCAGGATCGAAAGCCACTTCCCGCGCGCCGCATCATTGATCTTCATCACATCGCGGGCCAGTTGATCCCCATTCAGGAAGGCCGTAACGGGGACGGCCTCGCGCGTCTCCTTGTCCACCATGACGGCCATGCCCACGCCGCAATTGGGATGACAGCCACAACCGACCTGCCCCCAATCCGCCTGCGGCCCGTGCACGAGGTCGGACCAATCGCAGAAGGTGCTCACGAACGAGAGCGGGAACCAATCGCGCGCGGGCTCGCCCAATCCCAACTGATTCTTCAAATCGTGGGCCAGATGGCTGAGCGTATACCGCTGCGCCATGCGCCGCTCATCGCTGATCTCCTCGTCGCGTCCAGTGAAGGAGACCGGTTGGAAGGCGACGAAGGCGATCTTCTTCGGATTGTCCAGGGCAAATTGCACGATCCGGCCCACCTGCTCATTGTTGATCCCGTTGACGATGGTCGTCACCAGGATGATCTCCACGCCGGCGTTATGCAAGTTCTCGATCGCCCGGAGCTTCACGTCGAAGAGATTGCCGACGCGCCGATGCGCATTGGCGGCATTGCCGATGCCATCAAACTGCAAATAGACGTACCGCAAGCCGGCTTCGGCCGCCGCGCGAGCGAACTCCGGACTCTTGGCGAACTCGATGCCGTTGGTCGCCGCTTGCACGCTGTTGTAGCCGAGCTTACGCGCGTAGCGAATGGCATCCAGGAAATAGGGTGAGAGCGTGGGCTCTCCGCCGGAGAATTGCACCGAGAGCTGCCGCTTCGGTTTGAGCGTGATGGCATCGTCGAGCAACTTCTTGATGTCCTCCCAGCTCAATTCGTGCACGAACCCCACCTGATTGGCGTCCATGAAGCAGGGATCGCACATCATGTTGCAGCGATTAGTGAGATCAATGGTGAGGACGGCGCCACGCCCGTACTTGATGGTGCTCGACCCATGATTGTGCAACCGCTCATCATTGTGCGCACGAATGTCGCTCCCCGGATAGGCCTGCTCCAGGTGGCGCGTGAACTCCGGATCAATGGAGATGATGTCCTCAAAATGTCCGTGCTTCGGACAATCCTTCACCATCCAGATCTTTCCATCGCGCTCGATGATCTGCGCCTTGATTTGTCCGACGGGCTGCTCCCGCAAAATGTCCACCGGGAGTTTTCCGTCCAAGATCTGTTGCCGGATCTCCGGCACGCACTTGGGACAGAGGCTATCGGTCGTGCGCGGCCATCCGAGCGGTGGCTTCACCTTCTCATAGGACTTCAGCAGCGGCCGATCCGACCACTTCGGCGTGAACGAGGGATTCGGCCGAATGCGATTCAACCGCTCGAAGACAAACCAGGCTGCGCGCGCGACATAGGTCAGCGCTTTCTCCACATACTTGATCGGCTTATGCATAGACTCTCCCTCCTTCGCTCGAAGACCTCATGCTACAGCCCGCGGCCGCCTTCATTCAGCGCGCCGCACTTCGTACGCGGACGTGACCGGCGCCCGCCAGACCTTGACCCCCAACGTCTGCGGATCGCGCCAGTTGTCCAACTCCGCCACCTGCTGCACGCAGGAGATCGTGCAGTAGGGCGCACAGGCTTTCTCCGTCAGATACTCCCGCCGCATGTCCTCACGCGTGTACGTTTCCAGCGGGACTCCCGGATACCCCCGTTGCTGCGAACAGTAGTGCACCAGACCATCCTCGCACACGTAGAGGTACCGAGCGCCCGCCCGACACCGCCACCGATTGGGCCTCCCCTCAACCAAATTCCGCTGGAACCGATTCACCCGACTGTAACTCCACTTCCCGAGTTTCTGCACGGCCAGGAAAATCTCCCGCTCCCGCTGCGAGAGCGGTCGCAGCCGCCCCCACTCGTCATGGATCACTCCGACCGAGCACGAGAATCCTAATTCGACCGCTCGCCGCGCGATCACCAGCGCATCCTCAGGATTCCGCACGCCGCTTCCCAAGACCGTATTGATGTTCACCTTGAACCGCGCCAGCTCGCTCAACCACAGGAGCTTCTGATCGAGCACCTTCAAGCTCTTCTTCGAGACCTCATCCGGCTGAACATTGTCAATACTGATCTGCAGGTACTCCAACCCCGCCTCATTCAGCTTCTTGATCCGCTCGCGCGTCAGCAAATATCCATTGGTGATCAGCCCGGCGATGATCCCATGCCGTCGAATATGCCGAATGACCTCCTCCAACTCCGGATGCAAAAGCGGCTCCCCACCACTGATCGTGATGATGCTCGCCCCTAACTCCGCCAGCCGATCCACTCGCCGCCGCAGCACATCCGTCGGCACCGGTGTCGAGACCCGATCGTACTCGTTGCAATACCCACAGGAGAGATTGCACCGTCGCGTCACGATCAAATGCGCGAGCACCACGTGATCCGTCCAAAGCAATCCCCTCACGATCATCCGCAGCTCACGCCAGGAACGAATCGCCTCCCCGAAGATGCCCACAACATAAGAGGCCCCCTTAAGCCAAGCCTTCAGTTGGCGATACCACGCTGTTCGCTCTGATGTCTCCATATTAGCGCCCCGATTTCGTCCGAGTATATAAGCAAATTCCATGCCCAAGAGCAAGACCGTGCGCGCCCTTTCGACTCAAGTTAAGCCATTTCTTTCAATTAGCCTGAGTCCAGGATCCCACCGAGAGACTCCAAGTGGCTATTTTTGACACACAATGTCCGAAGAGGTCTCGGATTCACTGGACCTAAATGACACGAAGTCCGTCCGAGACTTCAGCCAGCGAGTCATTTTTACTCGATGTAGAGATGCATTCATCCGATCTCGACGGCTCTGACCCCTTGTGCTATGATGCCCGTTCATGACTCGAGGCGCTCGCGAAGGAGGAAGCGATGAAAGTGGATCTCATTCTCCCGCGATTTCGTTTGGAGGATGTTCCGGCTCTGGCTCGGCGCGTGGAGGCTCTTGGCTTTGACGGTCTCTGGTTCGGTGAAACCGGAGGGGATCCATTCCTGGCGATCGCGCTCGCCGCTGAGCACACGACACGAATCACATTGGGGACGGGCATTGCGGTCGCCTTTCCGCGCAGCCCGATGATCACGGCATACATCGCGTGGGATTTACAACGTTTGTCGCGGGGCCGGATGATCCTCGGACTAGGAAGCCAAGTGAAGGGCCACATTGAGCGACGATTTGGGCTGAAGTGGAAGGCGCCGGCACCGTGGCTACGCGAATACATCGCGGCGTTGCGCGCCATCTGGGCAGCATGGCGCGATGGTGCGCCGTTGAACTTTCGCGGCGAGCAGTACACGCTGAGTCTGATGACGCCGTTCTTCACGCCGGAGCCGAATCCATACGCGGACATTCCCGTACACATCTCGGCGGTGAATCGCAGGATGTTACGGCTTGCCGGGGAAGTGGCCGATGGCGTGCACGTGCATCCCCTGCATTCGGAACGATACGTGCGCGAGATCGCACTGCCGGAGCTTGAAGCTGGATGGCGAGCGGCTGGTCGGGAACGCTCGCAGTTTGAGATCGTCGCAGCCGCCATCATCGTCTCGGGGCGGGATTCAACCGAATGGGATGAGAGCCAACGTTTCGCTCGAGCGCAGATTGGCTTCTACGGCTCGACGCCAACGTACCGCCTTCTCCTCGAATTGCACGGCTTCACGGAGCAGGCGGAACGGCTACGTACGCTGGCCGCGGTCGGACGATGGGATGAGCTCGCTGATGTCGTCTCCGAAGAGATGCTGCAGACGTTCGCCATCGTCGCTCCACCGGAGGAAATGGCTGAACGACTCCGCGAGCGGTATCGTTCGCTTGTGGATCGAATCGTCTTTTACGGGCTGCGCCCGCCGCGTCCCTTAGAGGATGAAGCCTTTTGGAGAAAGACGATTCAAGTCCTGAAGGCCTGAGGCCCTCCCGAATCGAATGGGATCACGCCAGCACTCGTTCCGCGGCGTGGCTGGGCACGACGATCATCTCCTCGCGCTCAGCGCCGGTTGAGATGATGGGGATGTCACATCCGACCAGTTGACTCAAACGCTCGATGTAGCGTTGGGCTTTCGGCGGTAATTCCTCGTAGCGAGTGAGTCCGCTCGTCGGTGCCTGCCACCCCGGGACGGCCTCGTAGATCGGCTCGCATTCGCGGAGGGTTTCGCAGGAAGCTGGATATTCGTCGAGCAAACGTCCGCGATAGCGGTATCCCACGCAGATTTTGATCTCTGGCAGTGGATCGAGCACATCGAGTTTGGTGAGGGCCAGCGCCGTGCACCCGTTGAGCATCACGGCATAGGCGACGGCGAAAGCATCAAACCATCCGCAGCGGCGTGGGCGTCCTGTTGTCGCCCCATATTCTCCCCCTCCCTGCTGGAGGAGCTGCCCGATTTCATCTTGAAGCTCCGTGGGAAAGGGACCTTCTCCCACGCGCGTCGTATAGGCTTTGACGACACCCAAGACGGCTGTGACGCGCGTGGGCGGGACGCCCGTCCCTACGATCGCGCCGCCAGCCGACGCGTTCGAAGAGGTCACGAATGGATACGTCCCATGATCCACATCGAGCATCGTCCCTTGCGCGCCTTCGAAGAGGACGGTCCGCCCTTTGGCGATCGCTCGATTCAAGTAAGCGACCGTATCCGTCACGAAGGGCGCGAGCTTCTCACCTAGCTCTCGACACCGCTCGTAGAGCGATTGCGGATCCACTGGCTCAGCGTCGAAAGCGCGCAACATCCGGTTGACGTGCTCAGCAACCAGCGCGATTTTTTCACGCAAGCGCTGGGGCTCGCAGAGATCGTCCATGCGCAGGCCGCGCCGCCCATATTTGAACTCATACGCCGGTCCGATGCCACGCATCGTCGTCCCCACGCGCCGTTCTCCCAGGTGTCGCTCCACCACAGCTTCCAGAGCGCGATGATACGGTAAGATGACGTGCGCGCGGTGGCTGACGAGCAATCGCTCGGGCGTCACCGAGATCCCTTCGCGTCGGAGCATCGCCATCTCTTCGAGCAAGGCTTCGGGATCCACGACGACGCCATTGCCGATGACGCACACCTTTCCATCTCGGAGGATCCCCGACGGGATGAGATGTAAGACGAAGCGGCGCCCCCCGACTCGAACCGTATGCCCAGCGTTATGTCCCCCTTGATACCGGGCGATGATGTCGAAATGCGCCGCCAGCCAATCGACGATCTTCCCCTTCCCCTCGTCGCCCCACTGGGCACCGACGACGACGACGTTCCTCATATCCCTCCCAGATAGGGCGCGAACATGCGGACGATGTTCTCCTTGGCCGTCACGCCGATGATGCGATCCTTCTCCTCCCCATCTTTGAAGAGGACCAGCGTGGGGATCCCTTGGATCCCATACCGGCTCGGCGTCAGGGGATTTTCATCCACGTTCAACTTCGCGACCTTGAGGCGCCCGGCGTACTCTTCAGCGATCTGTTCCACCGTTGGAGCGATCGCCCGACAGGGCGCGCACCAAATGGCCCAGAAATCCACGAGCACAGGGATGGGCGACTCCAAGACTTCCGTCCGAAACGTGGCATCGGTGACTTCGATGACGTTTCCCGCCATATTCTCCTCCCTTCCAACCGAACGTTTCCTCACCTGTCATGCGGGCTCCCCGAAGGGCCCGTCCCCGCGGATCACCCGCTCGTACAGCTCTCGATATTGTGCAGCCGAACGATCCCAAGAGAAATCGGCGCGCATGCCGTTCTCCATGCAGGCTCGCCACAGCGATGGATCGGCATAAACCTGCAATGCGCGCTCGACGGCCGCGAGCAAATGATCGGCCCGATACTCGACGAACTTGAATCCATTCCCCGATCGCGTCGCTGGATCGAAGGGCTCGATCGTATCGTCGAGCCCGCCGGTCGCGCGGACGATGGGGACCGTGCCGTACTTCAAGCTGTAAATCTGATTCAGGCCACACGGCTCATATCGTGAGGGCATCAGGAACATGTCGGCACCGGCTTCGATCTTATGCGCCAATTCATTGTGGAATCCCACATAGACGCCGACGCGATCCGGATGAGCGCGTTGCCATTCCCGAAAGAACTCCTCCAACTCGCGCGCTCCCGATCCGAGCAGGACATACACGACACCAGCCCGCAGGAGGCCGTTGGCTGCCTCGCGCACCAGATCGAATCCCTTCTGCGCGACCAATCGAGAGATCGAACCGATCACTGGGCGCTCGAGATCTTCCGGCAACCCCATCGTCCGCAGGAGATCGGCCTTGCAGAGGCGTTTCCCACGCAGGTCCTCCATCGAGTATCGCGCGGCGATGAACGGATCGGTGGCCGGATTCCACTCCTCGTAGTCCACGCCATTGAGAATGCCGACGAGCCGCGCGGCATGCGCTCGCAGCAACCCGTCCAAACCGTAGCCGTACTCCGGCGTTTGGATCTCCTCGGCGTACTTCCGACTCACCGTCGAAATCGCTGTCGAGAAGACAATCCCGGCCTTCATGGCGCTCGCCTGGCCGTAGAACTCGATCCCCCCTTCGGTTCGATAGATCTCTGGACTCAACCCGAACCGTTCCAGAAGCATCGGCGAGAAGAGCCCCTGATAGCCGATGTTGTGAATCGTGAAGAGCGTCTTCGTCCTCTGAAAATGCGGGTCTTCACGATACGTCGTCCGAAGATAGAGCGGGATGAACCCCGTCTGCCAATCGTTGCAATGAATGAGATCGGGAGGGGGATTCAGACGCCGCGCCCACTCGATCACTGCGCGCGAGAAGAAGGCGTAGCGTTCGACATTATCGGGATACTCCTCGTTCGGATTTGGGCCGTAAATCCCTGGGCGATCGAAGTACTCCGGGGCATCCACGAAATAAAAAGAGACGCCCCTATGCTCATCGGCGTAGATGGCGACCGTCTTCGTTCCGAAGGCGAAAGGGACATCCACCCGCTCGTCCACGCAACGTCCCACGGCGCCCGCTCGCTCTCCGCGATAGCGCGGGAGGATAACCTTCACCTCCACGCCCAACTTCGCGAGCGCGCGGGGAAGCGCTCCGGCGACATCGGCTAATCCCCCGGTCTTCGCATATGGAGTGGCTTCGGAAGCGGCGAAGATGACCTGTAGACGTTCCCGCATGGTCGCCCCCTCGTGTCTCACAAAGTAGGCTATAGTAGGCCCTCACTCCAAGGCTTGTCAAGAATGGAAGACCAGCGCCTCTCTTTGCCTTTCTCCATTCGTTCGTGCTACAACGTCTTCTCGGCACAGGAGGCGCGCTTGTTCTGATGCGACGAGCGCATCGAAAGCGGAAGTTGATCCGCTGGATACTCGCAGGGCTCCTCGTGGGAGTTCTCGTCTATCACAGCACGATTCTCATTCAAGTCATTCGCTTCCGAACGATCGCTCCGCGGATGACGGCCCTCATGCGACAACGGGCGGAGGAAGCGCGAGCGCGCGGTCAGGTGCCCAAGCGCGTGCACGTGTGGATCCCCTACGAGCGCCTCTCGCCGCATCTTGTGCGCGCCGTGCTCGCGGGTGAAGATCCGCGATTCTTTGTCCATCACGGCTTCGATTGGGGCCAGATTCGGGAGGCGCTCAAGGAGAATCTCGAGGAGGGAGAGATCGTGCGCGGGGCTTCGACGATCACCCAACAATTGGCGAAGAACCTCTTCCTCTCGACGTCGCGAAATCCCTTGCGCAAGGTGCACGAGGCCGTGATCACCGTGGAATTGGAGGCGATCTTGGGAAAGCGGCGGATCCTGGAACTCTATCTGAACGTGATCGAGTGGGGGGATGGGATCTATGGCGCCGAGGCCGCCGCACGACATTATTTCGGCATTTCGGCCGCCCATCTCACGCCGGAGCAGGCGGCTTTCTTGGCGGCGATCATCCCCAATCCCCGCGAGACCTACAATCCGGCCAAGCATCCCGCCCGCGTTGAACGCCGACGTCGGATCATCCAACGCCGCATGCGAGAGGTCAGCATCCCCCCACAATTCCGCGCCGCAGGGACCGCCGTCCCTCTGCTCCTTTCACCTTGACTCGAAGTGACATCGCAGGTATGCTCTATTGCTCGCTCATCAATGCGATGTTTGGGATATGGAGTTGGCCGATGAGGGGCTCGCGGGGGTCAGCAACGTGATGCCCTCGATACCCTCACGGCAAGAGATCGGGCGCTTCGACTGGTCGCGAGATCTGCCGAGGTCCCCGTTCTGATGCTCGAAGCCCCGCGCGCAGAGCGCGAAGCCGCTATGCCTCTTCCGCCCTGCTTCGGTGGCTTCCAAGTAACGATGCTGAGGAGATGGTATGTCCGTGAAACTCTATGTCGGGAATTTGCCCTACAGCGTGACCAGCGAGGACTTGGAAGACCTCTTCAGGCCCTTTGGTCCCGTGCTCTCCAGCCACGTCATCACCGACCGGATCACCGGACGCTCTCGGGGATTTGGATTCGTCGAACTCGCTTCCGCTGAGGCGGCCGAAGCCGCTATCAGCCAGTTGAACCAGCGAGAATACGAAGGTCGCACACTCATTGTGAACGAAGCTCGGCCCAGGCCAGAACGTCCCTCTAATCAGTTCGGGTACGATCGTGGAGGTGGTCCTTCTCGCGGTGGGCGTCGTCCCCCGCGGGGATCGGGGCGCTCTCCTCGATGGTGAAGATCGAGTGATGGGCCTCGCGCTTCCGAAGGCGCGTCAGGCCCCCGTTCAGCACCGCGCGCACACTCGCCGAGTGAGATCCTCTCTCCTCGCCGAGGGAGATCTTCGCTCGCTCGCCGACCTCAACGATTCTCGCCGTTGACACGCTCGTTCGCACGGTGATATCCTCGGAAGGCATCGGAGGGGGATATGGAGAAACCAAATGTGCGACGGATCCCAATCCGTTTCGCCGAAGATCACGGAGAGACTGGATATACGGTGCGCCCATCCGAAGACTCTTCGACGACGCACGCTCCAACGGAGCCGGAAACGGAAGAACTCGGGGCGACGATTCATGAGCTTGGTCAGGAGCTGCTCGAGCCATCACCCCAACTGACCTCAGCGTCTGCGGAAGAGGGATCCGCGCTCGCCCAGTGGCAGCAGGAAAAACAAGCCCTTTATGATCGGCTCGTGCGTTTGGCCGCCGAATTCGATAACTATCGCAAGCGCATCGAGCGCGAGCGGGAACGCATGCGAGAAGATGCGCGGGCTGAAGTCTTGACCGAATTCCTCCCTATCGTGGACGACTTCGAGCGCGCCTTGGAGGGAGCCGAACTGGTACGCGACATGGATGGACTATTGTACGGGCTCCGTATGATCCATCGCCGACTCCTGGAGTTGCTCGCTCGGTTCAATGTGCGCCCTATTGAGACGATCGGACAGCGCTTTGACCCCACGCGCCATGAGGCCTTCGCCATCGAACCGACGGACGAGTTCGAGGAGAACACGATCCTGGACGAATATCAGCGCGGATACCTCATCGGCGATCGCCTGCTGCGTCCGGCGCGCGTCAAAGTCGCCGTGCGTCCGACTTCAAACACCTCATCACCTCCGCGCGAACCAGAGCGCTCCTCCCATGACCGATAGCCGATATCCTCTGTCTTGAGCGCGTTTCCTGACGAGCTGGAAAGGACAATCGCTTCCGACAAAGAGAAGGCTTACTCAGAGAGCCTTCTTGCGCGGCTCCGTGAAAATGGACATCAAGATCCCGACTTCCACAAGGAAGAACTGCTGCACAATCGGCCCCGCTGCGCCGCACAGCGACGCTGTCCCGATGAATCGCCTCCAACCCTCGATTCGAAGATCCGTCGCTCAAAAATCAAGGCTCGGGAGGAGCAAAATGTGAAGTTCCCGAACACCGCGGCCGGTTGTGGGCTCATCGAAAGCAGACCAACGGCCGCGATCAATCCGGCAGCAAGGAACTCGCCGATCGAAGCTCGAACGGATCCTCGCTCGTCGTAGGTCGGGAGGATGACCGACACGGTCTTGCTCCGCCTCATCGGCCCGCCTTCTGCATCGAGGTTCAGCTCACGAATCGGTCGCGCGCCTTTCCGTCTGCCGACGACCCCCATCATCGCCGAGGGGACTTCGCCAAGCTACAGCAAACGTTCGTACAAAAGGGCGAGAGCGGCCTGGGCCGCTAGTTCTCGGATGCGAGCGCGATCACCTGAGAACCAATGGCGATGGCTCTCCACGTGCACATCGTCGGCCAGCGCGATGAAGACGAGCCCCACGGGCTTCTCTGATGTTCCTCCCTCGGGTCCGGCGAGCCCAGTGACGGCCAGGCCAATCGTCGTCGCAAACTGCGCCTTCACCTGTTGAGCCATCGCCTCGGCGACCACTGCGCTGACAGCCCCATGGGCCGCGAGCAGATCGGCCGGAACACCCAAAAGCGTGGTCTTCGCTTCATCCGAATATGCGGTGATCCCGCCGCGAAAATAACGTGAGCTGCCGGGGACATCGGTGAGTCGCTTGGCAACGAGGCCCCCGGTCACGCTCTCGGCGACGGCGATCGTATAGCGCTTGATCACACAGAGGCGCCCGATCACCTCCTCGAGCGATTCGCCACGGGTCGTGAAGACGCGCGCGCCCAACGCTTGCTCGATGCGATCGGAGAGTTCATTGAGGCGCGTTTCGATTTCCTCCTCGGTCGGCCCGACGGCCGTGAGATGAATCTCGATCCCACTCGTAGTCGCCAAGATCGTCGTTCGTGGATTCGTGTACTGCGTGTAGATCGGCGCGATCGCTTGATCCACAGCGGATTCGCTCATGCCAGCGATCCGCAGCGTGCGATATCTGAGCTTGAGCCCACCGGCCAAAGGTTCCAGCAGCGGCACGACCTCACTCTCGAACATGACTCGCATCTCCGAAGGCGGCCCAGGCAAAGCGACGAGCACATGCCCCTGATGTTCCAGGAACATCCCCGGAGCCGTACCATACCGATTCTCCAGCACGATCGCCCCTTCCAAGACCAAGGCCTGCCGCTCGTTGATCGCCGGCATCACGAGCCCGCGACTGGCGAATCGCATCCGAATGCGCTCGAGGACTTGCTCGTCAAGCACGAGCCCTCGCCCGAGCGCGCGCGCGAGCGCTTTTCGCGTCACGTCGTCCTCGGTCGGCCCCAACCCCCCAGTCAAGATGAGGATCTCTGAGCGAGCGAGCGCTTCGCGCACGAGGCGTTCCAAAAGCGCTTCATCATCGCCGACGATCGTCTTCACGACCACCTCGATCCCGAGCGCGTTCAACCGCTCGGTGAGCCACAGCGAATTCGTGTCCACGTGAAACGGCGTCAGCAGTTCCGACCCGACGGCGATGATCTCCGCTTGGCGCGATCGCTCCGATCGCATCGGCCTCCCCTCATGAGAGTTGTCGCGCGAGGAGCAAGATGGCGTGGGTCGCGAGCCCCGCGTATCCCCCCGCCAACACATCGTCGGCCATGATCCCAATGCCAGACGGCCAGCGCTCGACTCGCCGAATGGGATACGGTTTCCAAATGTCGAATAGGCGAAAGCAGACGAAGCTCACGCCGATCGCACTCCATCTCGGCCATGCCGCTCCGCTTCCGAAAACAATTGCCAGTGCCAGATATTGTCCGACGATCTCATCAATGACGATTTGCGGCGGATCGGTCCGTTCGAAACGCCGACCCGCGCGAGACGACGCCCACACACCGACGCCCAGGAAGATGCTGACGACGATCCACCCTACTCCCTTCGCCTCAAAAGCGCGCTCTACGAAGAGAGTGCCCACGAAGAACAGGACGCCCAGAAACGCGCCTACCGTCCCCGGGGCGATCGGTGCCAGACCACTTCCCCCTCCCGTGGCGACCCACCAAGCAAGATGATCCCCAAGAGAGAGCCGAATCGGTGCTCGCTCCACGATCTCCGACTCAGCACGCGTTCTCATGACGCACTCGTCCGATCAGATCGGATCCGAAGACATCGAGGATTTCGACTTGGACGAACTCTCCTGGCCGAGGTGGCTGTTTCGCCTCTCCCACATCGAGGATCACACCCCCATCTATCTCCGGCGCTTGCGCGGCCATGCGTCCTCGCAACACGAGCGGCGTCGCAGTCCGATCGTCCGAAGAAGATGCGCTCGCCGCCACATATCCTTCGACCAAAACCTCGACGGTTCGCCCAATCCATCGCCGATGCCGCCGCTGCGCGATCCGCTCCAACTCGCGAAGGAGCCGCCGCTGACGCGCGCGCGCCACGGACGATGGTACCTTCCCCGTCAGCCCGTAGGCCTCCGTCCCCTCTTCGTCCGAATAAAGGAATGCCCCCGCATAATCGAATTCCACTGACCGACAGAAGTCGAGCAGCTCGCGAAAATCCTGCTCCGTCTCCCCCGGAAATCCCACGATGAAGGTCGTGCGCAGCGTCGCCTCTGGAAGGCGACGTCGAATGCGTTCGATCAAGCGCTCGAGCGAACGGCGCGTGCCTCCTCGACGCATGGCACGGAGCAGACGAGCGCTCACATGCTGCAGGGGGATGTCGAAGTACGGGCAAACCTTCTCCTCGGTAGCGACGGTCTCGATCAAGGCATCGCTCACGTGATTGGGATAGCTATAGAGGAATCGGATCCATCGAATCCCCTCGATCCGGGCCAGCGCGCGTAGAAGCGTCGCTAACCCCTCTCGCATCCCGATGTCCACGCCATAGTGCGTCGTGTCCTGCGCAACCAACACCAATTCTCGAACGCCACGCGCCGCCAACTCCTCGGCCTCCTTGAGGAGAGACTCCAGGGGACGACTCCGAAAGAGGCCGCGCAGTTTGGGAATGATGCAGAAGGAACAGGTGTGATCACAGCCTTCGGCGATCTTGAGATAGGCTGTGGGGCGCGGCGTCGTCAGCAACCGCGGATGCGTCGGACCCTCCACGTATCGAGATGCGATCTCCGCTGAGAGAACTGGCAAAGAACGCTTTCGACGCTTCTCCTCTCCCTCGCGGCAGATCTCGACGACGCGCTCCAGCTCTCGCGTTCCCAAGATAGCATCCACCTCGGGCAATGCGCGCCGCAATTGATCGCCATAGCGCTCGACCAAACATCCCGTGACGATCAGCTTGCGACAGCGCCCGCGTTCCTTCCACTGCGCCATCTCCAAGATCGTCTCGATGGATTCCCGCCGGGCCGGGTCGATGAAGGCGCACGTGTTCACGACGAGGATCTCCGCCTCCTCCACGTTCGTCGTGAGCGCGAATCCCTCGCGCACGAGCCATCCCATCATGACCTCGCTGTCCACGAGGTTCTTCGGACACCCGAGGCTGATCCACCCTACCTTCGGCATACCTGGGCATGGTAAATCGAGCGACGCCCCATTGTAAAGGAGGCATCCGAACGACGAGCGAAATCGCTCGCCGGGGCTTGACATGGAGACGAAACAGTTTATTATCTTCTCGAACAAAGTCATGGGCGAGCATGGATACAATTCGGCGACTCCGGCCAATCACGGGCTCCTCAAGCGGTTGAACATGCTGGCGTTGTTGGAGCTCGTGCGGGCCTCTGGGAGGACCTCGCGGGCGGAGCTGGTGCGTCGTTCGGGCTTGAGTCCCCCGGCTGTCTCCACGTTGGTGGCGAAGCTCGTGCGCGCTGGATTGCTCATCGAAGAAGGCACAGGCGAATCTCGCGGTGGACGACCGCCGGTGCTCTTGCGCTTCAACGCGCGCTTCGGATACGTGCTCGGCGCGGACCTGGGAGGGACGCGCGTGCGCGTCGCTTTAGCGGATCTCAACGGCGATTTCCTTGCGCAATTGGAAGAGCCGACGCGAAAGGCACCTCCTCATGCGCGCACTGTCGTAGAGCAAATCGTCCGACTCAGCCGCCAGCTCGTCCAGACGATGGGTTTGCGATGGCGCCAGGTGAAGGGAATGGCCATCGGCGCTCCCGGCATCACCGATGTCGAGAGCGGTGTCGTCCGCCATGCCCCGAATCTCCCGGGTTGGCGCGACGTCCCCTTGCGCAAACTCCTAGAGGAAGCGCTGCGCCTTCCCGTTCATGTGGACAATGACGTGAACATGGCCGTCCTGGGCGAACACTGGCGCGGAGTCGCGCAAGGACGCCAGAACGTCGTCTTCATCGCCATCGGCGCGGGGATCGGGGCGGGCTTGCTCATCAATGGGATGCTCTATCGCGGCGCCACGCATGCAGCCGGAGAAGTCGGCTACATGCTCTTAGACCCGAAGGCATTGTGGCAGGAATTCCGCGAATTGGGATTCTTGGAACTACGCGCGTCTGGGCCCGCTCTGACCGCTCGTGCCCGTCGGGAGATGAAGCGCCCACGTCTGTCGGACGCTCGGGCGATCTTCGAGGCTGCCCGTCAGGGCGATGCGGCCGCTCAGCGCGTGGTAGAAGAAGCCATCGAGTACCTCGGCACAGCCGTCGCCAATCTAGCCACGGTGCTCGATCCAGAGATGATTGTGCTCGGTGGGGGGGTGAGCTTAGCCGGGGAGATGCTCCTCGAACCCATTCGAGCGGCTCTCGAACGAACGGTTCCGGCCAAACCGGTTGTCGTCGCCTCGGCGTTGAGAGATCAGGCGCAACTCTATGGCGCCGTCTTCTCAGCTCTTCAACTCGTCGAGCGACAACTCGCCGATTTGGTCGCGCGACTTTAAAGCAGGAGGGGGGTATGAAGAACTTGCTTCTCGCGACGTTTCTGCTCATTCAGGCACAGGCGACCGATGGGGTCATCGAGGGGATTGTGATGGACCCATCAGGAGCGGTCGTTTCTGGAGCCACTGTACGCATCGTCAATCTGGACACGGGGTATGCGCGAACGCTGACGACGAATGAGCGGGGATTTTATCGCGCGACGTTGCTGCCACTTGGCCGCTACGAAGTCAGTGTGGAAGCCACTGGATTCAAGCGAGCCGTGCGCTCGGGCATCACGCTCACGGCTGGTCGAACGGCCGTCGTGGATGTCACGCTGGAAGTCGGACAGATCGAGCAAGCTGTGACGGTCACGGCCGATGTCCCTGTGGCTGACATTGGGAAGATCGAACAAGGCAACACGATCTCGGTGCAAGAGGTGCGGAACCTCCCCTTGGTTTCCCGCAACATCTACAACTTCATGCTCTTGCAACCGGGAGTCAGTGCGCGTCCCAATCCCGAATTCGGCGTCCCGCGTAAGGTGAATACCAACGGGTTCCTGGATCGGATCAACTACCAGCTTGATGGAAACACGAACACGCAAGCCGATCGCGCGGGCATTCGCTTGATGCCGATCTCGGAAGTGTTCGTCCGAGAGATCCAAGTCGTCAACAACGGCTTCGCTCCGGAATTCGGGACGACGACAGGTACTGTCTACAACGCGATCACCGACTCGGGGACGAACGAATTACGCGGCGAAGCCGGATATCGTTTCCGCCGCAAGTCCTTCTCGGCGCGTCCGACGCTGCTGGCGCCCACACAACCCAAACCGGATTTCGCCGCCGATACGGTGACGGTGCGGCTGGGCGGCCCGATCCAACGCGACCGACTCCACTACTTCAGCGCCTATGAGTTCACGCGGCGTGACATCCCGCGCCCGATTACCATCACGCCGGAGAATGCCGCGCGCATCGGATTGACCCCCAAGCAGATTGGCGTCGTCCCGGCCTCGCAACGGGTCAACTTCTTCATCGTGCGGAGCGACTACACGATCTCCGAGCAGCATCGCCTGATGTCCCGGTATAACCTGTTCCGCAACAGCTCGCCGAACAACATCGGTGGCGCGCTCTCGGCCGGACTTCTCTCGCTGACGCGCTCGACCGATTTCATTGACGCTGCCGATTCGGTGGCGACGCAGTTGACCTCGACGTTCTCGGCGCGCGCGATCAACGAGTTTCGCTTCCAATACGCGCGGCGACGCTTCTTCCGCGTGGCCAATCCGGAGAATGCCGTGCGCGGTCCGGCCATCACGATCTCCGGCGTAGCGCTGTTTGGGGGTCCGACCGACGATGGGCAGCGCTTCCGTCAAAGGAGCGTGGACGTCGTGGACAACTTCACGTTCATCCGGGGGAACCACGCCTTCAAGTTCGGATTCGCGATGACGACCTATGACGATTTCCGACGGGAACCGCTCTTTGCCGAATACGTCTTCCCGAACATCGACGCCTATCTGAACGCCGTCAGAGGGGTGAACCCGAGAGGATACACGACCTTCCGGCAGCGGTTAGGGGATCCGGAGATCAGCGAGCGCGCGTTCTTCTACTCGGCGTTCTGGCAAGACGATTGGCGCGTCACGCAGAACCTCAAGCTCCTCTATGGCGTCCGCTATGAGCTGTACGACGTCCCGAACGCGGATCGGAATTCTCCGCTTCCGATCTCGCGCGACTTCAACGTGGACAAGAACAACTTCGCTCCGCGCGTGGGCCTCTCCTACGGGATCGGACGAGAGCGGAAGACCGTTGTGCGCGCGAGCGCCGGCATCTACTACGACTTCCCGAAGCTCGACTTCTACCGCCTGGCGATCCTGAACAATGGCAATCCGCGCTTCCGCGAGATCTCGGTCGCGGGGACGAGTCCCTTCGCCCCGGCCTTCCCGCAGACGCTCGAGCAGTTGCCGCCGGGATTCCCTCTGCCGCGCGTGAGCGTGAACGCCGTCGCTCCGGACTTCGCGAACCTGTACTCGGGCAATGCGAATCTGCAGATCGAGCGGGCGCTCACCAACGACATGTCCGTCGTCCTCAGCTACGTCTTCTCCAAGGGGACGCGCATCCCTGTGCGGCGGAACATCAACCCGATCAACCCGATTCGAACGCTCGCGGACGGGCGTCCCGTCTTCGACACGGCCGTGAATCCGCAGACGCGGCTCTTCCCCGAATTCGACAACGTCTTCCTGGACGAGTCCGTGGGGAACTCCAACTACAACGGCGTCACCGTGCAGCTCATCAAGCGATTCTCGAACGGGTACCAATTCACGGCTTCCTACACGTGGTCGCACGCCATTGACGATGCGCCCGAGGTGAACGTGCTCGACAGCAACGTGCAGCTCTCGGACCCGACCAATCGGCGTCGCGATCGCGGCAATTCGCTCTCGGATCGCCGTCACATCTTCTACGTGAGCAGCGTCCTGGCGCCCAAGGTGAACGTGGAGAACCGATTCTGGAATGCGCTCTTGAACGACAATCAGGTGAGCCTCATCGTGAGCGCCGACAGCGGCGACACGTTCAATATCTTCGCCAATCGCGATCTCAACAACGACCGCATCTTGATGGATCGGCCGCTCTTCATCGGACGCAACACGGTGGATGGGCCGAACAACTTCAACGTGGACCTGCGGTACTCCCGCTTTGTGCGCTTGAGCGAGCGCGCCAACGTCGAGTTCTTCGCGGAGTTCACCAATCTGACCAATCATCCGAACATCACGGACCTGACGACGACGGTGGCCGTGAACGCCGACGGGAGCTTAGTCTCACCGTTGCCCACACGCTTCCCGCGGGCGGGAGCGCTCGAATCGCGACAGTTGCAGCTCGGGTTCAAGCTGAATTTCTGAACGAGATCGCGTGAAGGCAGCCGAGGGGATGTCGGAAAAGCGCTCGCCGACGTCCCCTCGTCTTTCATCTCGTGATCCATCGAGAGGACCTATGCCACGACGATCTGCGAGTCTCCGCGCGTGCTGCGGTTTCCTTCTCCTCTTCCTGTTCGGAGCGGCTCTGCGCGCAGGGTGGGGAACCCCACAGCCGATTTCGACCTGGGAAGCTGATGAGTCGTGGACCGAGGTTGTCCCCAAGCCCAGTGTGGATTCCGGGCTGCCGGGACTGGTGCAGGCGCTGCGGAAGTTGCGCACGACGGCGCGACTGCTGCATGTGACGGCGCATCCGGATGACGAGGATGGCGCGATGCTGACGCTGGTCGCACGGGGCTTGGGCGCTGAAGTGATGCTGCTGACGCTCACGCGCGGCGAAGGGGGACAGAACAAGATAGGGCCGGAGTTACTGGATGCGCTCGGTCTCGTGCGCACCCTCGAGTTGCTCGCGGCCGATGCCCACTATGGCGTCCGGCAGCGTTTCACGCGCGTGGCCGATTTCGGTTTCTCCAAAACGGCGGAGGAGACGCTTCGGAAATGGGATGGAGGTGAGCCGGCCCTCGCCGATCTGGTGCGCGTGATCCGCAGCTTTCGTCCTGATGTCGTGGTGGCGCGCTTCCACGGAGCCCCCCGCGATGGACACGGAAACCATCAAGTGGCGGGGATCCTCGCGCGCGAAGCGTTTGAGGTCGCAGGCGACCCCACACGCTTCCCGGAGCATATTCGAGAAGGATTGTCGCCGTGGTCGCCGAAGAAGCTCTACGTCAGCGTGCGCGCCGATGAAGCGCACACTGTGCGTTTGAACACGGGGGCCTATGATCCGGCGCTCGGACAATCCTACGCGCAACTGGCCATGAAGGGCTTGAGCCTTCAGCTCACGCAAGGCGTGGGCGGCGTGATCGTTCCCCCCGGAGATCGGTACGTTCACTATCGGCTCATTGCTTCGCGGGTGCCAACGGCAGAACGGGAAGAGCATTTCTTCGATGGTCTGGACACGAGTCTGCCCGGGTTAGCCGCTCGCCTGGGAGCGGAGGAGCGAGCGCTGCCGTTCCTTCGCTCCATGTTGCGCGAGGTGGATCAACACCTCGCTGAAGCCCAGATGGCGCTGTCCCTCGAACATCCGGAGCGCGCGGCGCGTCCCTTGCTGCGCGGTCTCGCGGTGCTCACCGATCTCATCGCCCGCATCGAACGCGCGCCGTTGTCGCCCGCGATGCGAGAAGATCTCCTGCTCCATTTGCGCACGAAGCGGATGCAGCTCTCGCACGCGATCAATCTGGCGCTCGGTCTGGTCATGGAAGCCCGCGTAGACGCGTCAGCGACGACCGGGGATCGGGGGGACGAGCCGATGGGCTTCGCGCGCTCCCGCGAACCCTTCGTCGCGGTCTCTCCGGGGCAAACGTTCACGGTGACGGCGCGATTGTGGAATCGCGGCCGCGCCGCGGTGATCGCCGAAGACCTCGCGTGCGAGGCTCCGAAGAGCTTCACCGTCGTCACGCTTCGACGCGATCTGAAGTCGCTCGGCTCTAACGAGAGTGCCTTCCTTCAATGCCGCATCACGATCCCTCCGGATCTCGATCGCATTGCTTGGACGCGTCCGTATTGGAGGCGCGAGGATCCGCATCGGGAGGCGATCCTCCGACTCGACGTCCCGGATTATGCCACGCTTCCTTTGCCACCACTGCCCGTGCGCGTTCGCGCGCACTACACCCTCGAAGGAATGCGTAGTGAAATCGCCACCGTCGTCCGCGCCCGCTCCGTGGATCCGATTTACGGCGAGGAGGATCGGCCCCTTTTGATCGGCCCCCCTCTCTCCGTTCAGGTCCATCCGGAATCGGTCGTGATGCGCGCGTCTTCTCCCGAAACGATCCCTGTGACCGTGAGCGTGCGCTCTCACGTGCCCGGCGAAGCCCGCGTCACGCTTCGCTTGGCGACGCCGTCGGGATGGCGCGTCGAGCCTGCTGCGCAATCTTTGAGCTTCTCGCGCCAGGGAGAAACGCAAAATGTCACGTTCCAGATCACGCCCGGGAATGTGCGCGAAGGCCACTACGACGTGACGGCCATCGCCGAGTATCAGGGACGATCGTACACCGAGGGCTATACGCTCGTCGGGCGACGCGAGATCGGGTGGTTCCCCTTCTTCCAACCGGCGCGCGTGCGCATCCACGTCGTGGACGTCGTCGTGCCCTCGACCGGCCTGCGCGTCGGGTACATCATGGGCGCGGGCGATGAGATCCCGCGCGTCCTCGCGCAGCTCGGATTGACCGTCGAAGTCCTCGCTCCGGGACAGCTCGCGCGCGAAGATCTGAGTCGCTTTCAGGTGATCGTGCTGGGCATTCGAGCGTACGATGTGCGAGAAGATGTGCGCGAGCATAATCGACGACTTTTGGATTTCGTCGAGCGCGGAGGGACGTTGCTCGTGCAATACAACCAGGACATCGCGATATTCAACGGCGGGAACTTCACGCCTTATCCAGCGACGCTCGGGCGCGGACGCGTGAGCGTAGAAGACGCTCCGGTCGAGATCCTCCTGCCGGAGGATCGGCTCTTTCACTGGCCGAATCGCATCACCGAACGCGATTTCCAGGGCTGGGTGCAGGAGCGCGGCCTGTACTTCATGGAGCGATGGGATGAACGGTTCACGCCGCTCCTGGCCTCGCACGATCCGGGCGAGCCGCCCCTCCAGGGAGGACTCCTGCGCGCTCGCTACGGACGGGGGACATACCTCTTCACCGGCTATGCGTTCTTCCGCCAACTTCCCGCCGGCGTGCCCGGCGCCATTCGCCTTTTCGTGAACTTGCTTTACGCCGGGCGAGAAGGACGCTGAGGAACGCTTCCGCTTGGACAATTGGACAAATGGATCGGGAGAGGACGACGATGCGAGAACTCCTCGCGATGATTCTTCTCCTGGCTCACGTGGGCTCGGCCGTTCCAGGACGCCCACCATCATCTTTGCCCCCCTCCTCACGCGTGCGCATCCGCATCGAACATCCGCGCGAGGGAGCGCCGATTCTCTTCGGGCTGCCCTTCCCCAAGGGCGCACTTCATTCGCCCGACCATGTGCGCGTCCTCGCTCCGGATGGGCGCGAGATCCCCTCGCAGATCACGGAAGTGAACACGTGGGCGCCCGCCGATGAGAGCGTGAAATGGATCTGGGTCTTCTTTTTCGCCGAGGCCTTCGATGAATATTTCGTCGAGTATGGGCCGACGGTGCGACGAACGTGGCCGCCTCCGCAGCGCGCGATCGTCATCAATAACCAAGGCGAGCGCGGGTTCGCCGAAGTGACAACCGGACCATTGCGCTTCCTGGTACGGAAGGGCGAAGGGGGATTCTTGCATCGCGTCCAACTGGATGTGGAGGGGAACGGGTTCGATGAGTCGGATGTGATCGCCGAAGGTCCCGTCGGACGCGGATCGTTCCTCGACTTTCTCGATGACGCCGGCGTGGATCCCTCGCGCGCGGTCGTTACGCGAACGGTCGTTGAGAAGGGATCCGGCCCGCTCCACATCATCCTGCGCGTCGAAGGCGAATACCGGTACGCGCGCGCCGATAATCCGGCGGCGCCTTTCGTGATGCGCATTCACGCCTATGCGGGAAAGCCGTATATCCGCGTCCTCCACACGTTCATTTACACGGGCGTGCCCGATAAGCATCGGCCGCTGGAAGGCGAGCACGCGCACGTCGCCACACAGGGCGAGAAGATTCGCCGCGAAGAGCCGGGCGATCCCGGATGGACGCAGCCGAACGATCGTATCGCAGCCGTCGGTCTGGCGCTCGATGTGAAGTTGTCATCTCGACGGCGGATGCAAACGGTTTATCGCGAAGGAAAATGGTGGCAGGACGGACGGCGTCGCGAGCACGTTCGCGAGATCGCAGGAGCGCGCACGATCTCTCTGCTTCAATCTGGTCCACAACCGACGCGCATGCCCCCTGTTCCCGAATCCACGCCGGATCGGCGATTGGAGGGCTTCTTCGCCCATCTCGATGTAGACGAGCAGACGGTCGCCCGGGCCGAACGCGCCGATGGATGGTTGAGCCTCTCGGATGAGCGATGGGGCGTCGCCGTCGGAATCCGACACTTCCTCGAAGAATATCCGAAGGAGCTGCGCTGGGAGGCGCCGGGACGTCTGACGGCGTTCCTCTGGTCGCCGCGCGTCGAGCCGATGAGCTTCGCGCGTTGGTCGAGCGAACTGGAGTACGAGGACGGTTCCGAAGGGACGGTGGAGAATTGGGCGCAAGGGCTCGCGAAGACGAGCGAGCTGATCCTGTACTTCCACAAGAGCGGCGCGGCCGACATCGAACGAACGATGAGTTACGTTCTCGCCCCTCCCGTCGCTCATGCCGATCCAACGTGGTACGCCGAGAGCGGGGTATACGGCCGCTTCGCCCCGCGCACTGACCGCTTTCCCGAATTCGAGCGCGCGCTGGATTACAAATTCGAGTGGTGGCTCTTCAACCAACGCTGGGCGCCGTGGTTCGGGATGTTCGACTACGGCGATGGGAAGTTGAACTTCGATGGGGAGAAGTGGGACGTCTGGGTGTGCAACGAACCGGCTGTGGACTTCATGCTATGGTTCCACTTTTTGCGCACGGGAGACCGTCGGATATATTTGGCGGCGGAAGCTGCGAGTCGGCATTCGATGGACGTGGACAATACGCATTGGCCCGCGGATCCAAAGTACTACGGGGATACGAACTCCGCGCTCGACTTTTGGGAGACGCTTCGGCAGCCGCCAGGGACGAAATACCTCGGCATTGGCCGCCGACACGGGATGCAGCATTGGTCGCGCGCCTTGAGCGCGCATGTTTGGGTCGCGGGATGGCTGGCCAGTTACTACCTATCGGGCTATCACCGAGGATTGGAGGTGGCGATCCAAACGGCCGAGACCTATCTCAAGCGGATTTGGGGCGACCATGACCTGACCGGGCGTCGCCTCTATCTCTCAGTGTGGAATCTCGTCGAAGTGTGGGATGCCACTAAGGAGGAACGGTACCACCAAGAGCTGCGCGATCGGATCGCGCGCATGCTCTTTTGGCAAGAGCGAGAGCAAGGGGGGAGTCTCGTCATGGATCGCTTCGGATATGCGCAGAATTATGCCTCTCACGCGCTGGCGCGATATCTCGATCTCACGGGAGATCCTCGTGTGCGCGCAGCGCTCGTACGACATGCCCGGCGCGTGCGAGATGTCCCTCCGCTCAGTCACCGGATGGAATCATACTTGGCGACGATCCATAGCCTCGTCGTCGGCTATGATTTGACGGGTGATCCGAGCTTCCTCCAAGAGTTGCGGCAACGCATCGAGCCACTGAAGATGGAGGCCTTGCCTCGCCCGATTGACGATTCCTGGACCCAACGGGAATTGTTCGCGGCCTTGGAGAAGGCGAGCCATCTTCCTCGAAATCCTGACGGGAGCCGTCCGATCTGGAGCTTCACGCACGGATTGCGCGTCTTCGGATGGACGCACGCCTATGGCGTGCCCTACGCCCTGCGCGTGCTCGCTCGGCCATGAGCCTCCGTTCTGTCTCTGCAGAACTCGAAGGCTCTCACGGACGACTTCGGCGATCGGCGCGAGGCACGCGCCATCACCTCGCATTTCGCAGCGTTCACCGAGAACCCGTCGAGAGGCGGATGTTGTAGACGTCGAGCGTCGTTCCCATCACCCGCTGCAGCTCGGCGATCGCTTTGTTATACGCAATGAGCGCTTGAAGCTCGGCTCCGCGCGCTTGAGAGAGCTGATTCTGATATTGCAGGACGAGGAAATTCGTGGACATGCCGGCAGCGAAGCGTTCCTGCTCGCCTTCGAGCTGTTTCTCGCGGGCCAGGCGCGCAGCGCGCGCGGCCTCGATACTCTGACGCGCGGCTTCGACGTTCTGCAGCGCGTTTCGCACCTCGATGGCGATCCGTTGAAGGAGTTGCTGTTCTTGAAAGTCCAAAGCGCGCGCTTGCGCTTTCGCCTGTCCCAGTTGCGCTTCGGCCGTGCGATTCCGAAGGGGGAAGCTGATGCTCACCCCAATGGCCACGTTGCGAAATCGCTGGCGCAGCGCATTCTCAATGGCTTGACTCGGACCGCCGAGGAACTGCGCAGCAACTCCCCCCGCCAGAAACGGAAACTCTGGAGGAGGGGGGACTTCCGTCCCCGCCAATCCGAAGGACGCATAGCGCGCGATCAGATTGATCGCCGGTCGCGTCTGATTCGCGAAATACTGAATGGCGATGTCCGTTTGTTCCTTCTGAAGCCGCAACTGCTGCACCTCCGGGCGATTCGTCAGCGCCACTCGCAAGGCGCTCTCCTCGTCGAGAGCTAGCGGCACGAATTCGATGCTCTCCGTCGGCACGATATTAGCCCGCCAGAGCGGATCGTTGAGACTCGGGAGAATCAAGCCCTTCAACGTATTTTCGGCGACCGTGACCTGCGCGACGGCAGCGATCAGCTCCTGATTTCGCCGCTCGATCTCCGCCAGCGATTGATGCAGCTCGATAGGGGGAAGCGTTCCTGCCTCCACGCGCTGCTGGTTCTCCTCATGTTGCCGCCGCGCCAGCTCGACGGCCTCTTCCAAGATCTCGACGTTCCGAATCGCGAAGACGAGGTCGTAATAGGCCTTTTGCACCTGGGTGATGATCTCGATGACGCGCTGCCGGAATTGACTATCGGACAGGTCGAGCGCCTTCTTGGCGACTCGAATCTGCTGCTTCGTCGAATTCCACCGGAAGTTGCGCCAGAGCGGCTGCACGAAATCCAAGGAGAGCGTCGTGAAGAACTGAGGGTTCAGTGTGGCGAAGATCGAGTTCGTCGTCGTGCGCTGATTCGATAAGGTGAATTGCCAGCTCCCTCCGGTCGGGAGCAACTGACTCATGCCGACGTTGTAGGTGAATGTTCGACTTCGCAGGGCATTGGCATCGCGCCCGGCCTGCAAGCGCGAAGCCACGGGCGTCGAACGCGACTCGAAGCCGAAGCCCTGTGTCGCGGCGCCCCCGATGAAACCTCCGGCGGCTGCGGCCGCCGCTGGAGGCGGCGCGCCGATCGAAACGACGGGATCATATGCGCCTTGAGCGGCACGAAGCGCAAATTCGCTCACCTGAACCCCAGTGCGCTGCACCTGGATTTCGGTGTTGTTCTCCAACGCCTTCAGGATGGCATCGTGCAAAGAGAGATACCAGAGGTTCTCCACGTCCACGCCCACGCGCTTGACCATGAGCGGTCGAACGCGTCCAAGCGAGACCGATTCTTGAGGGGCTGGCTTCTTCGAGGATGGCGCGGGCTCCTGTGCCCTGGTCCCCCGAACAGGAAAGAGGATGAAGCCCAGGATCCACACGCTCATCCAGACGCTGAAGGCGACATGCCGTTTCCTCATTGTATGTTCCTCCCGCGAGTGAGATCATGGCGACATATTCTTCCTCGCTCGCCATCGCTGAGGCAAGCGCTCTTGACAGCGCCGAGGCGCTTCCTCCTACAATCCCGCCGTCATCACCACAGCAGAGGGAGGGAGAACATGATGCCGAAGACGTGGGTGAAACGCATCCTCGTCCTCTCGATAGGCGTTGCGAGTCTGTGGCCGGGAGACGCTCGGATGGACCTTCGAGCCATCCAGCGCGGGAGCGCCTCGCCCGCCCAGATCGAGGCATACAAGCAAGAACTACTCGCGACGGTCGAAGGCATGCGCAAGCTCACGCAAGTCATGGTCGACATGATCTTCAGCTTTGCCGAATTGGGCTTTCAAGAATTCGAGACCTCGCGATACGTGACCGAGATCTTGGAGCGAGAAGGCTTCCGCGTCGAGCGTGGCGTCGCGGGCATTCCAACGGCGTGGGTGGCTAGTTGGGGGCGGGGTCGTCCAGTGATCGGCTTCATCGCCGACATTGACGCCATCCCCGGTGCCTCGCAAAAGCCCGGCGTCGCCTATCACGATCCGATCGTCGAAGGGGCGCCAGGACATGGCGAGGGACATAATGCGGGACAAGCGGTGATCGTCACAGCCGCTCTTGCCCTCAAATCGCTCATGGAGCGGCATCAGCTCGCGGGAACGCTTCGACTCTATCCCGGCGTCGCCGAGGAGCTGCTCGGGAGCAAGAATTACTTCGTGCGCGCGGGCCTCTTCAAAGATGTGGACATCGTCCTCGGTGCGCACATCAGCGATGGCTTCAGCACAGCCTATGGGGTGACCAATACGGGTTTGGTCTCGACGCAGTTCACTTTTCGCGGGGAAGCGGCGCATAGTGCGGGAGCGCCTTGGCGCGGGCGCAGCGCCCTAGATGCCGTCGAGTTGATGAACGTCGCGTGGAATTTCCGACGCGAGCACCTCCGCCCGCAGCATCGGTCGCATTACGTCATCGTGGAAGGAGGGGACCAACCCAACGTCGTCCCTGATCGCGCGACCGTGTGGTACTACTTCCGCGAGACAGACTACGCGCGCATCAAACACCTGCACGAGATCGGACAGCGAATCGCCCGAGCGGCCGCGTTGATGACCGATACGGAGGTCACCGAACGAATCCTCGCGGCTACCTGGCCCACGCACTTCAATAAAGTCGTGGCCGAGGTGCTGCAGAAGAACATCGAACGCGTGGGCATGCCCGCTTGGAGCGAAGCCGATCAGATGCTGGCGAAGGCCTTGCAGAAAGAGATTGGCGCCGATCCCATTGGTCTTCGCACCGAAGTCGGTCGGCTCGAAGCCGGCGGCGATGTGATGCGCGCGGGATCGGACGACATCGGCGAGATCTCCTGGAACGTGCCGACGGTCTACCTGCGCTTCCCAGGAAACATCCCCGGTCTTCCAGGCCATCATTGGGCGAATGCCGTGAGTATGGCCACGCCCATCGCGCACAAGGGAGCAACCGCGGGCGCCAAGGCCATCGCCCTCACTGCGCTGGACTTCCTCATGCAACCGGAGCTGGTGCAAGCCGCGTGGGCTTACTTCCGCGAGCAGACGAAAGAGCAATCATGGGTCTCGCTCATTCCCGAAGGGACGCCGCCTCCGATTCATCTCAATCGAGAGAAGATGGAGCGATTTCGGCCGCTGCTCGAGCGCTTCCGCTTCAACCCCGAGAAGTACGACACCTATCTCGATCAACTCGGCATTCGCTATCCGACGATTCGACCAGGGCGTTGAGCATCGCCCGGAGCTGCGTCGGTGGGCTCCGGGCTTCCGCTCATCGCTTCTCGGATGAGCGCGGACCGAGCAAGAGGGCATTGAAGAGCACTTTGAACGTGCCCCAACTCTGTCCGCGATGCTGCGGACGGAATCCAACCAGGATCACGCGTCCATGTCCATAAGGCACATCAAGCAGTGCCGCGCGTCCGGCGATCTTCTCGCGCCCGAGCAAATATCCGCTGCGCAATGGATCCTCGGCATATCGCGCGACGATCTCCGGCGCCGAGGCGTTCTCGGCATTCCCGCTCACTTCAAATGCGAATCCCCCCACCACATAAACATCCGTCTCGACCGGCAGACCATAGGCCACGGGATGATCGGGATTCATCGTCACGCGTAAAATGGACCCGGGACAGAAGTACTCGTTGGGCGAGAGACCGCGCAAGACGTTGCGCACCGGGAGTCCGAACTCCTCGATGAGGAGATCGGACGATTCTCCCAAGGCGAGCAGCACGCCTCCATTCTGGACGAAGGCCTTCAATTGCTCTACGCCCTCTTTCCCAATTCCCCCCGTGTATTCGGGAGGATAGGAGCCCGGGCGATGTCCATCTCGGATCTCGCGCGGGGAATCGCTCGGCAGGATGATGACGTCGAAGCGAGCGCGCAAATCGCCCGCGCGGATGTCACGATCGCGCAGCGTCGTGTAAGAGAAGCCGAACTGTTCGAGGACCCAGCGCGTCCATCCTTCGTCCATCGAAGGCACCCAACTGCGGTAGAGGCCAACGCGCCGCTGTTCCAGAGGCACAAGCTCCGACACTCGTTGCGTCACGGCGCGAATCTCCACTCCGTGCCGACGCGCGATCTCCTCCAATGTCTGCCGCGTGGTCGGGCCCGATGGTCGCGCTCCATCGGCAACGCGAAGGACGAAAGTTCCAGCCGGATAGCTCTGCCCCTCGATTGTCATCGGACGCGGAAGGCGACTCACGCGGAAGAGACCGGAGGTCAGAAGTTCATTCACGGCCGAGAACGCGCGATTCGCCTTCGGCTCCAGGAGCCACACGACCTCTTGCGTCCTGCGCGGGCTCAGATCGCGTGGTTCGCTCACGCGGCCGATGAGTGAAACGGCCTCGGTGACTTTCTGCAACCGCGCCTCGAAGGGGCGCGCAACTTCGACAACGCGCACGCCCATTTGCAACGGGAGCGTCCATCCGGCGACATCATAGGGACGCTCGGGCGGCCCGCCCGGATAGAGTCGCCGCTCCGGATAGCGCTGAATCTCCAAGAGCGTCTTCACCAGCGCGCGAAGGGGTTGCGCCAGAAGCAGGACGAAACTGCCGGCCGGATATTCCACCCCATCGGCCATAAATCGCTCCGTCGCCCGATGGACTTCGACCCCCTGCGCCATCAGGACGTTCACCATATGCGCAGCCGTCGGCGGATCCCACTGATCGGGTGGGATGATGTAAGCGAAAGGCTCTTCGGTCCGCCCCCGCTCGATCGCGCGCTTCCCCAACTGATAGAAATTGCGCAGAAACTCCTCGCGATAGCGCGCCGCCACTTGTAGCAGCGCGCGCGCGGCCACCAGTTCCATTTGCAAGATGTCCATCGGCCGCCAGACGCCCCCCGGCCACGGATCGGGGAAATTCGTCGTTCGCTCTAAGGGGTTCGACAAGCCGCGCGTCGCTCCGCGTAACTGTTCGCGCGTGAGCGTGATCGGCGTCATCAGACGCGCGCTCGCCGCTTCCGTCAAAATCCCCACCATGTTGTGATAGTACGGCATCGTGCGCAACCCACCGGCCCACCACGTGTCGTATTGCGCGCTGGTCACCACGCCGCGAAATCCCGCTGCCGTCAACGCCCACGCCATGTGATAGCCGATCACCGCCACGCTGCGCAGCAGGATCGGATCAATATTCGGATTGGGCGGATCGTAGAACGGGGGCACGAACATGCGCGCGCCGGTCGACCCCATCTGATGCACATCGTAGAGAATTTGCGGAAACCACTCTCGATAGAGCGCGCGAGTGATCGCTTGCGTCTCGACCTGCGTGAGCATGAACCAATCGCGATTGTTGTCGTGTCCGGTGTAAGGATGATACAACTCCGGCGGCGCCGTCCCCTCATACGGCGTTCCGAGCGTGCGCCGATACCATGAAGCGACGATGTCAATCCCATCGGGATTCGCGCTCGGGAAGAGGAGCACGATCGTCCGGTCCAAGATCTCGCGCGTCTCCGGCGAAGCGTCCGAGGCCAATCTATAAGCTAGCTCCATCGCCATCTGCGAACCCACGATCTCCGTCGAATGGATCGAGCAGGTGATGGCGACGATCACCCGCCCTTCCGCGATGAGTCGTTCGGCCTCCGCCTCATCGGCGATCGTGCGTGGATCGGCCAATCGGCGCGCGATCTCTCGATACCGATCCAAATGGGCCATGTTCTCCGGCGACGTGATCACGGCCATGAGGATGGGGCGATTTTGCGTCGAGCGCCCGATCTCCAAGACCCGCACGCGCGCGGATGCTTCATCCAATCGCCGGAAATAGTCGGTGATCTGCGTCCAATCGGCCACCTGCCGATCCTCGCCCGGCTGAAAGCCGAGGATCGAAGCCGGCGACGGCACAACCTCCTGGGCGGGAACAACAATCGTCCCCAGGACAAGCCCCACGATTACGAAGAGAACATGGAGTCGCCTCATCCCCTTCCCTCCTTCCGGATCTCGTCTGAGAGCGTCCAAGCCTCGCATTCTACAGCCCTCCCGTTGTCGGGCAGAGAGCGAGAGTTTATCATATCCTCGACGCGTTTCAAGTCGGGTATGGAAGGAGCACACGTCGCGATGCGCGATCGGGCGAGAGGATGGGCGATGTTCGCCTTCTGGGGCTTCAGTTTAGCGGTGATCGCTCCAGTGCTGTTCGCGCTCTTTCTGCTTTCTCGGCAAAAACGTGTGCTCTATGCTCCCGCGCGGCTCTTCATTCGAATTGGGCTTTGGCTCAGCGGCGTGCGCTTTGAGGTCGTCGGGTTGGAGCGGCTCGATCCGCACCAAACGTATCTCTTCCTGTCGAATCATCAGAGCCTGCTCGACCCGCTCATTCAGCTGATCGCGCTTGAGCGGGATATGGCGTTTTTGGCCAAGAAGGAACTGTTTCGATGGCCGCTGCTCAACCCGGGTTTGTATTGGATTGACTGCGCGCCGATTGATCGCTCGAACCGCGAACGCGCGATCGAGAGCTTGCATCGAGCGGCCGAGAAGCTCCGGCGAGGCGTGAGCTTCCTCGCCTATCCTGAAGGCACGCGCACGCCCGATGGAACGCTGCTTCCCTTTCGGAAGGGAGTCTTCCTCATGGCGCTAGAAGCGGGCGTGCCGATCGTGCCGGTGACGATTCGCGGGACTTACGAGGTGATGCCCAAGGGACCGCTGCGCTGTCGGCCCGGGCGCGTTCGCGTCATCGTCCACGAACCGATTCCGACGACGGCCTATAGCGTGGCGACCCTGGAAGTCCTGATGACGACGGTGCGTCGCGCGATCGCCTCTGCCCTTCCCGAGTCATCCGCATCGGCTTCATCATGGCGCGCGAGATCTATCTCGATGTAGAGACGCAGCGATTGGCCCATGAGGTCCCGGGCGGATGGACGAACATCCGCGCCTTCGGCCTCTCCGTCGCCGTCACGTGGGATGAGGGACACGACTTCCGCACTTGGTTCGAATCCGACGCGCCACGATTGATCGCCGAGTTGGAGACGTTCGACCGCATCATCACCTTCAATGGTGAGCGCTTCGATTTCTCCGTCCTGAGCGGATATGGGCCTGTGGGCAAACTCTACTTCAAATCGCTCGATCTGCATGCCGACTTGATGCGGAAGCTCGCGCGGCGCGTCCCCTTCGAATCGCTCGTGCGGGCGACGCTCGGGCGGAGCAAAAGCGGAAGTGGGGAAGACGCCGTTCGATGGTGGCGCGCCGGAGAAGTCGCGCGCGTCATCGCGTACTGCCAGCGCGATGTCGAATTGCTGCGCGAGATCGTTCGCTTCGCGCGGGAACGCGGCTACGTCCGCGTCCCCCCCAATCGCATCGTGCCCGTCGTGTGGTGAAGGCACGCGCGACCTCAGGCGCGGGACCACTCGAAGAGATTCTTCAGGACGAACCAGATGTTCTCCTTCCGCTCTCGCAGCCGACGAGAGAAGTAAGGGAACCAGTGCGTCCCGAAGGGGACATAGACGCGCACGCGATAGCCTTGGCGAGCCAACCGCTCCTGCAAGCGCGGCCGAATCCCATAGAGCATTTGGAACTCGAAGCGATCCGGGGTGATCTCCCGCTCGATCGTCATGCGTTGGACGGCTTCGATGAGCTGTTCGTCATGCGTGGCGATGGCCGGATTGCTCCCGCGCTCGAAGAGGATCTCGGCGAGTCGAAGAAAATTTCGCCGAATGTCGCGCATTCGCCGATAGGCGATCGTCTTCGGCTCCTTGTACGCCCCCTTGCACACGCGCACGCGCGCCCTCACGTCGGCGAGGCGGCGCACGTCCTCTTCGCTGCGATAGAGGTAGGCCTGAATGGCCACACCGACATTGGGATGAGTGCGAAAGAGGCGAAAGAAAAGGTCCAACGTGCGCTGCGTGTAGGCTGATCCCTCCATGTCGATCCAGACGAAGTTGCGACATTCAGCGGCGCGGGAGAGAAGCCGCTCCATATTCTCCTCGCAGAATCGCTCGCTGATGTCCAATCCGAGCTGCGTGAGCTTCACCGAGATGTCCGACTCGATGCCGGCCGTCGCGATCTCCCCCAGGAGAGAAGCGTAGGCCTCGACGGCCTTCTCGGCCTGCTCGCGATCTCGAACGTTTTCGCCGAGGAAATCCAGCGTCGCCTGTAACCCTCTCTCATTCAATCCCCGAACGACGCGGATGGCGCTTTCGACATCCACGCCCGCGACGAAGCGGCGAGCCAGGAAGAAGAGGTCCATAGCCTGCTCCTCGAAACGCCCAACATGATGCGCGAGGGATGCCAGCACACTCTCGCCGTGTTCTTCGGCTGTTGCCCCAAGAGCTCGCGCGTCCGCACCCTCGCATAGCCCCTCTCGAATTTTACGGCGTCGCCTGAAGATTTCACAAACGAGGGGCGCGCGTTTGCGCACATCGTCCGAGTGCGATACAGTTAACGCTCACGACGATGAGCGGGCGAGGCGGCGACATCGCGCATGTCCTACCGCGCGGGGGGGAACGACGTTTCTATCGCGCCTTCATCGCCGCGCTGAAGAAAGCGCGCGCGGGTCAGCGCCTAGACCGCGAAGATACCTTGCTTCTCATTCAAGCTGAAGGGGACGAGTGGTGGGCGCTTTTGGAGGCGGCGGCCGAAGTCCGCGATCGCGAACGCGGACGCACGATCACCTTCTCCAAGAAGGTCTTCCTTCCCCTCACGAATCTGTGCCGCGACTATTGCGCCTATTGCACGTTTCGCAAGGATCCTGGGGAGCCCGAGGCGAAGACGATGACGCCCGAGGAAGTGCTCGCCGTCGCGCGGGCCGGGGAACGACTCGGGTGCAAGGAAGCCCTTTTCAGCCTGGGCGATAAACCGGAGCGAGCGTTTCCCGAAATGCGTCGGACGCTCGCGGCACTCGGACACGAGACGACGCTCGGCTACTTGCGCGCCATGTGCGCGCGCGTGTTGGCGGAGACCGAATTGTTGCCCCACGTGAACCCGGGAGTGATGACCGAAGCCGATCTGCGCGCGCTCAAAGAGGTGAGCGTGAGCATGGGCTTGATGCTGGAGAATGCGAGCCCGCGTCTTCTGCGGCGAGGTGGGCCGCATTCCCGCGCTCCGGACAAACACCCGCGCCTTCGATTGCGCACGATCGCCGATGCCGGACGTTTGCGCATCCCGTTCACGACGGGCCTGCTCATCGGCATCGGGGAGACCCTCGAGGAGCGCGTGGATTCGCTCCTCGCGTTACGCGCGATCCACGAGACCTACGGGCATATTCAGGAGATCATCATCCAGAACTTTCGGGCCAAACCGAACATCCCCATGCGCGCACATCCGGAGCCGACCGTGGAAGACCTAGCCCGCACGGTGGCCGTCGCTCGCCTTCTCTTCGGTGGGCGGATGAACATTCAAGTGCCCCCGAATCTCATTCCGGATGCCCCCTCGACGCTATGGTCGCCTTCGCCGCAAGCCAGTGAGGCGATGGGCATCCTCCTTCATGCCGGAATCAACGATTGGGGGGGGATTTCTCCGCTCACGCCCGATCACATCAATCCTGAACGTCCCTGGCCTCAGATCGAATGGCTGCGCGAACAAATGCGCGTCCGAGGGTTCGAACTCCGAGAACGCTTGGCCATTTATCCGGAATTCATTCGACGGCCTGGGTTCCTGACCCCAGAGCTTTCGGCGCGCGTTCTCGCGCGCGTGACCGAGGAAGGGTATCCGGCATGAGAGAAGACTTGCTGACGGACATCATGGGGAAGCTCGAAGGCGAAGAAGCATCGGTGGAGCGCGCGCTCGCGCGCGCGCCTCGTGATCTGGCTCGAATCTTAGAAGCCGCGTTGGCCGGGCGCGAGTTGAATTTCGAGGAAGGTCTTCGGCTGGCTCGGGCGAGGGGCGCGGAGGTGCGCGCCCTTGTGACCGTCGCCGATCAGGTGCGGCGGGAGACCGTCGGCGATATTGTCACCTACGTCGTCAACCGGAACATCAATTTCACCAACATCTGCTTCGTCGGCTGCAGCTTTTGCGCCTTCAGCCGCACACCGAAGGAGCGAGACGCGTACGCTTTGACGCTCGATCAGATCGCCGAGAAAGCCGTCGAGGCTTGGCAACGGGGCGCGACCGAGGTCTGCGTGCAAGGCGGATTGCCCCCAAATATGGACGGATTCTTCTACCGCGACATCCTGCGGGCGATCAAAGAGCGCGTCCCCCAGATTCACATCCACGCTTTCTCGCCGATGGAGATCGTCTATGGCGTCGAGCGAACGGGGATGGCGCTCCGCGATTACTTGCTCATGCTGAAGGAGAACGGCTTGGACACGCTGCCGGGGACGGCCGCCGAGATCCTCGACGACGTGGTGCGGTGGCGCATCTCGCGGCAGAAACTCACCGTCGCCCAGTGGGTGGAGGTGATCACGACGGCCCACGAGCTAGGCATTCGCTCCACCTCCACGATGATGTATGGACACGTGGAGACGCCGGAGCACTGGGTTGGTCATCTGCTGCTGTTGCGCGAGATCCAGAAGCGCACCGGCGGATTCACGGAATTCGTCCCCTTGGGCTTCGTCCCTTGGAACACTGTGCTCTACAAGCTCGGGAAAGCGCGACCGGGACCGACCCTGGAGGAACATCTGAAAGTTCATGCCCTCGCGCGACTGCTCTTGCGAGGATGGATCGAGAACATTCAGGTCTCTTGGGTGAAGCTCGGGCGCGCGCTCTCGCAGCTCTGCTTACGGGCGGGCGCCAACGACTACGGGGGCACCCTCATGGAAGAGAATATCTCCCGATTGGCAGGAGCAACGGCCGGAGAGTATCTGGCGCCCGAGGAATTTCATGCCCGCATCCGCGAGCTGGGCCGCATCCCCGCCGAACGCACGACGACTTACCAGATTCGGCGCATCTTCGCCTGAATTGTCGAACATCTCCCTCCCGCGCAATTGACCGTCATCCCCCTCTCGGAGTTAAGATGTGAGGGTCGAACATGGAAGCGGTGATGTTTCAGCTCATTGCCGAGGATCGGACGACGCGCGCGCGGGCGGGCCTTTTGCGCACGGCACATGGCGTCGTGGAGACGCCCGTCTTCATGCCCGTGGGGACGCAAGCGACGGTGAAGGCGCTGACGCAGGAGATGCTCGAGGACCTGGATGCCCGCATCATCCTGGCCAACACGTATCACCTCTTCCTCCGCCCCGGCGAGCAGACGATTCGCGAGCTGGGTGGGCTGCACCGTTTCATGGCATGGGAACGCGCGATCCTGACCGACAGCGGGGGGTATCAGATCTTCAGCCTAGCGCCGCTGCGAACCGTGCGCGAAGAGGGGGTACACTTCCAATCCCACTTGGATGGGTCGCGCCACGTATTGACGCCCGAACGCGCTATCGAGATCCAAGTGGCCTTGGGATCGGACATCATCATGGTTCTCGATGAATGCATTGAGAATCCCGCCGAACGCGCGGAGGCCGAACGCGCCGTCCGCTTGACGACGGCATGGGCGCGCCGCAGCAAGACGCGCTTTGAGGAGCTGCGCCGACAGAATCAAGGGATGCAGGCGGCGCTCTTTGGGATCATCCAAGGGAGCCTCTATCCCGACTTGCGTCGACGCAGCCTGGAGGAACTACTGGAGATCGGGTTCGATGGCTATGCCATCGGCGGCCTGAGCGTGGGAGAGGAGAAGTCGGTCATGTTCGACATCGTGGAATATGTGGCTGAGCTGATGCCGCGGGATCGTCCGCGATACCTGATGGGCGTGGGCACGCCCGCCGATCTCGTTCGCAGCGTGGAGCGAGGCGTAGATATGTTCGACTGCGTCCTCCCCACGCGCAATGCGCGCAATGGCCAGGTCTTCACCTCGCGCGGCCCCCTCAACATCAAGAATGCCGCTTATGCTCGCGATTCGCGCCCCCTGGACGAAGATTGCACCTGCCGGGTCTGTCGGCGATATTCGCGAGCGTACATCCGCCATCTCTATGCGAGCGGCGAAATCCTCTCGGCCATCCTCTGCACCTATCACAACGTGCACTTCTACCTTGACACGATGCGGAAGATCAGGCAAGCTATCGTGTTTGGCAACTTCGCAGAGTTCGCGCGCGAATTCTTGCGCCGGTATGAAGAGGTTGCTCTGCGGGTTGACCATAACGAATAAGGAGGGATCGTTGCCAAGCTCTCGCCAGCGGGCGCATCAATTATGAACGTCGGAATTCTTCTGCAGGCCGGAAATGCTTTCCTCTCGCTCGTTCCACTGTTGTTGATCTTCCTCATCTTCTACGTGCTCATCATCCTGCCAGAACGCCGGCGCCGGAAGAAGTTGCAGGAGCTGATCGCTAATCTCAAAGTCGGCGACAAGATCGTGACCACAGGGGGCATCTACGGGACGATCATCAGCGTGCGCGATGAGACGTTGGTCGTCCGTTCCGATCAGTCCCGTTTGGAGATCGCCCGCAATGCCGTCATTGGCTTGCAACAACCGCGCCCGGAAGAGAGCGAGAGAGCGACGGCGAAATGATCCCTCGGGCCTTTCGGCCAAGAACACACTTCGCGCGCAGGCGGTGAGATGAGTCGGAAGCTTCGGAACCGCTTCCTTCTGATCGGGGGCGTCACCCTGATTGCCCTGTATCTCTTGTTCGGCCCCTTCCAATTCCGTGACGCTTCGGGGCGCATCACCGCTCAGGCGATCGCAGCGAACTTCACGCCGAGCCGCCTCAAAAAGAACCTCTCTGAAAACATCAAGCTCGGCCTTGACCTGCGCGGGGGGAGCCACCTGATCCTCCAGGTTCAGACCGACGATGCCGTTCGCTCGATCACGGCGGGGAATTTGGAGAAGGCGCGTTCGATCCTCCAGCAAGCGGGAATCAAATTCACGAACATCACCTCACCGGCGCTTGGCCGGATCGAGGTCGATCTGGAGGACAGCGCACAGATAGAGGATGCCAAGGCCCGCATCACGCTCGATTTCGGCCCAGGTTGGACAGCGCGCAACGAGGGCAAACGCCTCATTTTCGAGATGAAGGATGAAGAGATGCGCGACGTCCGGGAACGGGCGACCGAGCAAGCCATGCGGATCATCGAGCAGCGGATCAATGCCTTCGGCGTCGCCGAGCCGACGATCGCGCGGCATGGGCCAGCGACCGGATACCAGATCCTGCTGCAGTTGCCGGGCGTGGACGATCCCGAACGGGTGAAGAATCTCATCCGCGCTGAATCCCGCCTGGAGCTGAAGCTCGTTCATAGCGGCCCGTATCCGAGCGAAGAGGCCGCGCGACAAGCTGTGGGAGGCACCGTGCCTCCGGATAAGGAGATCCTCCCGGCGCGCGAGCGCCGGCGTGATCCCGCTGCCCCTCCCGTGCAGTACTATGTCGTCGAGAAGACCCCCGTGATCACCGGGGATGATCTTCGCAACGCTCAAGCCGTTCCCTCGCAAGCTGGAGGGACCGTCTACGAGATTCTCTTCTCGCTGCGTCCCTCGGGAGCCGAACGCTTTTACACGGCCACAAGCGCTAACATCGGGAAGAATCTGGCCATCATCCTCAACAACGAGATCAAGAGCGCTCCCGTCATCCGAGATGCGATCCGCGACGAAGGGCGCATCGAGGGGGATTTCACCAAGGAGGAAGCAGAGGACCTCGCCCTGACGCTGCGCTCGGGCGCGCTTCCGGCGCGCGTGACGTATTTGGAGGAGCGGACGGTCGGACCGAGCCTGGGCGCTGATTCGATCCGACAAGGATTCGCGGCCTCGATCGCGGGATTAGCCGCCATCACGATCTTCATGCTCTTCTACTATCGGCTCTCGGGTGTGAACGCCGTCATCGGACTCGTTCTGAATCTCATCCTGCTGCTCGCGGCGATGAAGATTGTGGGCGCTGTGTTGACACTGCCGGGCATTGCCGGCGTCGCCCTTACCATCGGCATGGCTGTAGATGCCAATGTGCTCATCTTCGAGCGCATTCGGGAAGAGTTGCGCAATGGGAAGGTTCCGGCTTCGGCCGTCGCCCTGGGCTTCGAACGCGCGTTCACGACGATCTTCGATACGAACCTCACGACGATCATCGCCGCCCTCTTCCTCTTCGTCTTCGGGACGGGACCGATTCGAGGATTCGCCGTCACGCTCACAGCTGGATTGATCGCGAATTTCTTCACGGCGATCTTCGTGTCGCGGGCGATCTTCAGTTGGGTTCTGGAACGCCAGGGAGGCCGACCAGAAGCGTTGAGCATTTGATATGTACGAGCTGATCAAGACGCCGAATATTGACTGGATCCGCCTGAAGCGGAAGTTCATCTTGGTCTCGCTCGCTCTGCTCGTACTGGGAGGGGTGTCAGCTTTCACGCGCGGTTTCAACCTCGGCATCGACTTCGCCGGTGGGACGCTTGTGAATGTGAAGTTCAAGGACACTCCCCCACCGGAGGATCGCTTGCGCGAGGCACTCGGCAAGCAGGGGATTGATCCTGGGAAAGTCATCATCCAACCGATCAGCGATCCCATCAGCGGGATCAAGAACGAAGTCTTGATCCGTCTTCCGCAGCGCGAGGCGGGACAGAAGGCGGGCTCTTCCGTGGAGAGCGATCTCGATGTGGAGAAGCGCGCGATCCTGGCGGCTTTGAACACCTTCAATCCGCCCTCGGAAGTCGCGACGAAGGTGGACCTCAACACGATCAGCCGAGATCGGTTGCGAGAGGTGTTCTTGACGGAAGATCCGCTGGGGCTGATCTCCGCTTCAGGGCGTGCCGCAGCCGAACTCGAATATGGCCGATATGCGGATGCCATCATCCGATATCGGGATCAAGACCAAGGCGGCCTGCTGCGCGATCTCGCTGATCTACGAGCTGTATCGGGAGTGCCAACGGCCTTGATCCAGTGGATGCCGCAGCGATTCTTCGCCGGCAATGCGGCGATGATCAGCGCGGAGATCGTCGGCCCGCAAATCGGACAGGAACTGCGACAGCGCGCCATCTCGGTCACGCTCGCCTCCTTGGTCGGCATGCTCATCTACATCGCCTTCCGCTTCGAATGGATCTACGGAGTGGCCGCCGTCATTGCCATCTTCCACGATGTCTTAGTCACCCTCGGCATCTTCTCGCTTGTGCAAAAGGAGATCTCCCTGAATGTAGTGGCTGCCCTCTTGACGCTCGTGGGATATTCGGTCAACGACACGATCGTCATCTTCGACCGCGTTCGCGAGAACCTGCGGTTACGGCGGCGGGAGGGTTTGACGAAGATCGTTAACGATAGCATCAATCAGACGCTCTCGCGGACGATCCTCACGTCGGGATTGACGTTGCTGGCCGTTCTTTCGCTCTATCTTTTCGGCGGCGAGGTGCTCAGCGGATTCTCGCTCGCTCTGCTGGTGGGGATCATCGTAGGGACCTATTCCACGATCGCCATCGCGAGCCCGATCATGCTGTGGTGGCAAACGTGGCAAAGCCAGCGGCAGGCGCGGCGACCTGTCGTCCGACCAAAGCCGGCGGAGGCGACGCCGAGCCAAAAGGAGCGGCGCGCGACAGCTTCTCGCTGAGGTACGTGGTCTCGACGCGATACATAAAAGGGATCTTGACCGAAAGGGGGAGGGACGATATACTTCCGTTTGGTTGCTGGCCTGAGAGAGAGCAGTGGGGTGGTATGTGGAAGTATTTCCGTCCCTTGACCCATCGGCATCACACGCGTAAGGGGGGCCTATGTTTGAATGGTCTCTGATCGAGTCAACGACGCAAAAGCAAAAGTCGCCGACCAAGTGGTTCTTTCTCGCGACGATGGTCGTCTATAGCTTCATCGTGGTGACGGCCATCGTAGCGAGCATCATGCTCGTGAATCCCGAGCTGAGAGAGCAATTCATCTCGGCGGCTTTGGTGGCGCCACCACCACCGCCACCGCCTCCTCCGCCTCCGCCCCCAAGTGCGGCCGTCCCGGCGGCGACGAAAGTCGTCGTCGTGCCGACGGAGTTCATCGCGCCCAAGGAGATTCCGAAGGAATTGCCGCCTGCTAATCTTCCTGTTGTTGCGGTCTCCGCGGGCGTGATGGGAGGTGTGCCAGGAGGGGTTCCAGGTGGAGTCCCTGGAGGAGTCCTCGGTGGAGTTGTTGGGGGAGTCTTAGGGAGCGTAGCAGGCCCCGTGGAAGCTCCTCCTCCGCCGCCGCCACCAAGAGAGGAGAGGAAGGAACCGCCACGACGCGTATCGCAAGGCGTGCTGCAGGGGAATGCGATTCGGAAGGTCACCCCGGTCTATCCGGCGATCGCTCGCGCGGCCCGAGTCCAAGGGACAGTTCAGGTTGAAGTCGTTATTGACGAGGAGGGGAACGTCATCTCGGCGCAGGTGATTGATGGCCATCCGCTCCTGCGGCAGGCGGCCTTGGAAGCCGCATGGCAGTGGAAGTTCCGTCCGACGCTCCTCAGCGGGGAGCCCATCAAGGTGACGGGCATTCTGATTTTCAACTTTAAGCTCTGAAATCTCACAACCAAGGAGGGAGAAAGCATATGGGCTACAGCATCTTGACGCACGCGGGCATTGGCCTGCTCTTGCAAGAGGGCGCGGGAGCCGTGGAGTTCACTCTCTGGGCTATGCTCCAACGATTGGGGACGGTGGGATTGATCGTGATCATCATCCTGTCCCTGATGTCCATGTACTCGATCGCGGTGATGATCGAGCGACTGCTTACCTATTCGGCGGCGAAGAAGCAATCGCGCGAGTTCGCCCCGAAAGTCGCCGCGGCCTTACGCGAAGGTCGTTTGGATGATGCCATCGCGCTCTCGAGCAAGTACAAGAAGAGCCACCTGGCGATGGTTGTCAACGCGGGACTCCAGGAGTTCCGCTCCCACCAGCTCTCTACGGACATTCCGGGCGAGATCGTCGAAGCGACACGGCGCGCCCTGCAGCGAGCGATCGCTATCAAGACGGCTGAGTTCAAACGTGGTCTGTCGCAGTTGGCAACCATTGGTTCGACGGCGCCATTCGTCGGCTTGTTCGGTACGGTCGTGGGCATCGTGAACGCCTTCCAAGGGCTGAAGCAAGCAGAGACGGCGGGAATCGCGGCGGTGGCAGGTGGCATCTCCGAGGCCCTGGTGAATACGGCCTACGGGCTCTTTGTGGCCATCCCGGCCGTGTGGATGTTCAACTACTTCACCAACCGGATGGAGTCCTTCGTCGTGGAGATGGAGAACTCCTCATCCGAATTGGTGGACGTCGCATTGATGCCCTTCCTGAAGAAAAGGAGCTGAGCCCCTATGGGAATGCAAGTCGGCGAGCGAAAGGGGGTCATGGCCGAGATCAACGTCATCCCCATGGCCGACATCATGCTGGTGTTGCTCATCATCATGATGGTTGTCACCCCCTTCCTACAAGCGGGCATCGCGGTGACGCTGCCCAAAGCACCGCACGGTGAGGAGGATCCCGACATCAATAAGGAGAGCGCCGTCGTCGTAGCGATCCCGATTGATGGGACCATCTACGTGGGACGTGATCTGGTGAGTCAGAGCGAGCTGGAGACGCGGATTCGTCGGATGATGGAAGCTCGCCCGCTGGACCAGCGCGTCGTCTACGTGAAGGCCGATAATCGGGTGCGCTACGATAACGTTGTGGGGGTGATCAACGCCATTCGCAGCGCCGGCGTGGATCGCGTCGGCTTGGTCGTTGATCCGGGTAAGCGAACGAAACCAGAATCCGAGTGAAACGGGAGGGCACGGCGAGCCGAGCGTCGAAAGGCGATCTCGGCCGCGTGGCTCTCCCCACTTCTCACGCGGGGGGAGAGACCATGGCGATACCAACTGGGAAGGAGGACTACAAGCGGCCGGAGGCGGGCAAGCCTCTGGTGGACATGAACGTCGTTCCGCTCATTGACATCTTGCTCGTGCTCCTGATCATCTTCATGGCCATCACGCCGCTCAAGCCGAGCAAGCTCGAATCGAAGATTCCGGAGAAGCCGCCGGAGAACGTTGCCGTGAGTAATCCGCTGGCGCTCGTCGTCTCCGTCGAGGCGGATGCCTCCGGACGATTGGTTGGACTCAAGCTCAACGTTGAGTCGGTGACGGAAGAGACGCTGAGGGAGAAGTTGGGTGATATCATTGCCGCGCGGCCCCCAGATCAGCGCTCGGTCTTCATCCGTGCGCCGCGCAACACGCTCTATGGGGAGGTCGTGCGCGTTATTGACATTGTGAAAGCGGCCGGAGCCACGCCCATCGGCCTACAGATCGACGATTTGCCGGAACGTTGATCGTCCGGACGGAAAATTTTGGCTGAAGGGGGAAGGACTGTGAAGAAGAGAGGGCTCATCATTGCGATCGCGATCTTCATTGGAATCCTCGCCCTGTTGGGGATCACCCAAGGGCCTGATTTCTATCGCATGGTCAAAGCGAAGGATCGGCTGAATAATGGAGCCGTCGCCTATGAGCGTGGCGACTATGATGAAGCGATTCGCCTTTTCAAAGAGGCCGTTGATCTCTATCCGAACATGGAACAAGCGCGGCTCTACTATGCGGCGGGCCTGTTCGCGAAGTTCAATCTCACGAATGAGAAACCTCTGGCCTTGGAGGCGATGAAGATCTACGAGGACGTCTACCAGAAGAATCCAAATAGTGCCGATGCGATCGCCTACCTCGCTGTGATCCACAAGAACCTCGCCGATTTGGCGGAGACTGAGGAAGAACGCGAGCAACACATGGAGAAATACCGCGAGTGGACGCTCAAGCGATTAGATCTCCCCGGTCTCGATAACAAGGCCAAGGCCGAGATCTACTACACTCTCGGACAAGGGTACTGGCAAGAATCGTTCCAGATCACGCAGCCCTATCAGGTGAACCGTCCGCCGCAGCCGGTCACTTGGAATGTGCCCGAGAGCGAGGTGCCGAAGGTGAAGGCGTTGGTGCAAAAGGGCATGGAATATCTCAACAAGGCCGTCGAGCTGAATCCCGAATATGGCGATGCGTGGGCATACATCAATTTGCTCTATCGCGAACAGGCGAAAGTCGAGAAGGACCCGAAGGTGCGCGCTGAGTTGACCCGTTTGGCCGATCAGGCGCGTGATCGTGCGATGGAGCTGTACAAGCGACGGGAGGAGCAGCAAAAGCAGCAACAAGCGCAGAAATCTACCTGAACACCGGCCGATTGATCGCGTCTGGGTGGAGGATTCGCGTCGCATGAGTTCCTCCACCTTTTTTATTTCCGAAATCGAGCGGCGCTCCCCTCGCTAGTCGAAGGTCCGCATCATCCGATAGAATTGTCCTCCGGGGAGAGAGGAGGTACGGCTCGGTGATCCGGTTCGAGGACATTTTGGAGAAGGTCGAGCGATATCATCCGGAGGCCGATCTGGAACTCCTGCGGCGCGCGTATATCTTCTCGGCGCGCGAACACCGTGGACAGGTCCGTCTCAGCGGAGAGCCGTACCTCGTCCATCCGCTCGAGGTCGCCAATATTTTGGCCGATCAGCGTCTTGACGTCGTCACCGTCAGTGCGGGGCTCTTACATGATGTGATCGAAGATTGCGGCGTCACGCGTGAAGAACTGGAGATGTACTTTGGCCCAGAGATCGCTCATATCGTCAATGGGGTGACGAAAATCGGTCAGATCGCCTTCGCCTCGCGGGAGGAAGCACAAGCCGAGAGCTTGCGGAAGATGGTCCTGGCGATGGTGGACGACGTCCGGGTGATCTTAGTGAAACTGGCCGATCGGTTGCACAACATGCGGACCCTCGATCCCCTCCCTCGTGAGAAACAGATCCGCATCGCGCAAGAGACGCTCGACGTCTTCGCCCCTATCGCCCACCGGTTGGGCATGGGCCGTCTGCGCGGAGAATTGGAGGACCTCGCCTTCAAGTATCTCTACCCAGAGGATTACCGCCGACTCAAGGAGTCGATCGATCGCAAGCGTCCGCAATTGGAAGCGTACCTGGAAGAGGTGAAGGCGCGGATGTGGACAAGGCTCGAAGCGGAAGGGATCTCGGTGATCGCCATCGAAGGGCGCGTCAAACGCCTCTACAGCATCTTCCAAAAGATGCGCCGCAAGAAGGTCTCCCTCGATCAGATCTACGACCTGATGGCTGTGCGGGTGATTGTCTCCAGTGTGCGCGATTGTTATGCTGCGTTGGGCATCATCCATCAGAATTGGAATCCCATCCCCGGGCGCTTCCGAGATTGGATCGCCACGCCCCGCGAGAACATGTATCAATCGCTCCATACGTCGGTCGTCGGTGAGAACGGCCAATCGTTCGAAGTGCAGATTCGCACCGAGGAGATGCATCGGGTGGCCGAGGAGGGCATTGCCGCCCACTGGAAGTACAAGGAAGGGAAACTCGGCGCGCAGGCCGAGGATAAGATGATCGCGTGGCTCCGCCGCCTGCTCGATGAGCAACAAGAATCCCGCGATGCTCGCGAATTCCTCGAAGACCTGAAGCTCGACCTCTCTCCCAAAGAGGTCTTCGCTTTCACCCCCAAGGGGAAAGTCATCGAGCTGCCGCAAGGAGCGACGCCCATTGATTTCGCGTATGCCATCCACACGGAGGTCGGTCATCACTGCGCGGGTGCGAAGGTGAACGGCCGGCTCGTTCCACTCCGGTATCAGATCAAGACGGGCGACATCGTGGAGATCCTCACCTCGCCGAATCAACACCCGAGCCGCGATTGGTTGCGCTTCGTTAAAACCAATCGCGCGCGCACGAAGATTCGGCGATGGCTCCGCGAGCAGGAGCATCTCCAGGCGATGGAACTCGGCCGGCGACTGCTGGAACGAGAAGCTGAGAAGCTTCATCTCAAGCTCAAGAATCTGCTGGGCGACGGGGAGTTGGAGAGGATCGCTCCCGACTATGGGTACCAGAAGGTGGAGGACTTACTGGCTGCCATCGGCTACGGGAAGATCTCTGCGCGCAGCATCCTCACTCGCTTCGTCCCGGCTGAAGTGCTCGCCCAATTGGAGGAGAAGCCGAAGTCGAAGCTGGTGGAAGTCACCGAGCGGGTCAAGAAAGCCCTCGGCTTGCGAGAGGCGCCCATTCGCGTCCGTGGGGTCGAGGACCTCATGGTCTATCGAGCGCGTTGCTGCAATCCCATCCGCGGGGAGGAAATCATCGGCTACATTACCCGAGGACGCGGCGTCGCCGTTCACGCCCGACGCTGCAACAACGTCCCGGCTCTCCTCGTCAATCGCGAGCGCATCGTCGAAGTGGAGTGGACGCGAGGAGGAGAGAACGAACCTTATGCTGTCCCCTTGTACGTGGTCGTCGAAGATCGGCAGGGCATCCTGGCCGAGATCACCTCGGCCATCGCTAACATCAAGACGAACATTCGCGACGCTCGCGCCCGAACGACCTCGGATGGGCGTGGCGAGATTCGAATCACCGTCGAGATCTTCGACCTGAAGCATCTCGAACGCGTCACAAGCGCCATCCGAGCCGTCGAAGGAGTAATTGACGTCGAACGGGAGGAGCGGTGAACGATGCGACGAACGATCACGACCGACCAAGCTCCACGCGCGATTGGTCCCTATGTTCAGGCCGTTCAAGTCGGCGAATGGATCTTCGTCTCCGGGCAGATCGCTCTCGATCCGGAGACGGGCGAGCTCATCCCCGGAGGGATCGAAGAGCAAACCGAGCGCGTGCTCCAGAACCTCCGGGCCATTTTGGAAGCCGCCGGTTCGTCCTTGGAGAAAGTGGTCAAGACGACCGTCTACTTGGCGGATCTCAATGACTTCTCGAAGATGAACGAGGTCTATGCCCGGTATTTCCCAGGGGAGAAACCGGCGCGAGCGACCGTCGAGGTCTCGCGCTTGCCTCGAGATGCCCGGATCGAGATGGACGCCATCGCGACGCTCTGAAAGAGAGGCGGGATCAGGCCGCTTTGACGACCTTCCCCGCCTTCAAACACCGCGTGCAGACGCGAATGCGTCGGACAGCGCCATTGATGCGCGCGCGCACGCGATGCAGATTCGGCTCGAACTTATGCTTAGTGCGATTGCCCGCGTGGCTGACGCGATGCCCGAACTGTGGTCCTTTCCCGCAAATGACACACCGTTGTGCCATCGTTCGCTCTCTCTCCCACGTGATGCCCTCGATATGAATCAATCCCTGAAAGTAGCAGAGATCGCTCATCTCGTCAAGCAGGAGGGATCATGAGGAGAATCGCTTTTCTCGGTGTGCTTGGCCTCAGCCTCTTATTCAGCGCCTGTAAAGATCGTCCGCAAAGCCGCGCGACGGCCGAGGATGTGGCCGCACGCGTCAACGGCGTGGAGATCACCATCTCGGAGGTGGATCGGCTCGTCGAACAACAGCTTCGCGCTGGTGCTCAACAAGGACAAGCTCCGCCGACCCCCGCCGAGCTGGCGGCTGCTCGTCTCCAAGTCCTCGAGGGGCTCATCACTCAGCAGGCCCTCTATCAAAAGGCCGAGCGCCTGGGCTTGCTCCCCACCGACGAGGAGATCGTCCAAGGCATTCAACAGTTCAAGCGCGAGCGGGGATTGAGCGAAGAAGGTTTTCAGCGGACGCTCCGCGAACTGGGCCAGACGGAAGAGCAGTTCCGGCGCGAGATCCGTCGCCAATTGGCGATCCGGAAGCTCTTCGATCGAGAGGTGACGCCGCGCATCACGGTCACCGACCGCGAGATCGAGGAATTTTACAAGGCCAATAAAGCCCAATTCGTGGAGCGGCGGGGATTCGCGCTCGCGCGCATTCTGGTGACGCCGGAGAGAGATAACGTCCCGGATGATGCTGTCGGGGCTGATGCCGCCCAGCGAAAGATCCGGGAGATTTACGAGCAGTTGCGTCGCGGGGCGGATTTCGCGACCGTTGCCGCGCGCCGGTCCGAAGACCCGCTGACAGCGGCTCGAGGAGGAGATTGGGGGTTCTTCCCCGAGACGACCGAGCAGTTCCCCGAAGCCTTGCGCGCGCGCCTGCTCACCATGCGCGAAGGTGACATCACGGAACCGATCCGCATCGGCAATTCGTGGCTCATCCTGAAACTCGTCCGTCGCCTCCAGCGCGATCGCGAACTGACGCTCGATGAGGTGCGCGCCCAGATCGCCGAAGAGCTGCGCGGTCAACGGGAGCAAGTCCTACAGACGGCCGTGACCCGATTGGCCCTCGCGGAATCCCGCATCGAGAACGTGCTCGCGCAGCGGATGTTGGAGAATCCGACGAACTTCGGTGGTTTGCGTCCGATCGCGCTTCCAACACCGCCGGCTTCCGGCCAGGGGCGTTGAGCGCACCACTTTTTCAGGAACCGGAAGTCTCGCCGATGGCGCGCGCGACGACGAATCCGTAGACGGCGCGCGCGCCAGCTGCTCGCACCGTTCGAGCGCACTCGTTCAAAGTCGCTCCGGTCGTATAAACGTCGTCCACCAAGAGCACAGTCTTTCCCCACACCGCTTTCGGGGAAGTGATGACGAAGCATTGGGCGACGCGGCGCGCGCGAGCGAGCGCATCCATCCCCGCCCGATGTGGTTCCGTGTAGATCACGCGCCGCAAGACATCACGCCGCAGCGGACAGATGAGCGCGCGCGCTACCTCTTCGGCCAAAAGCTCCGCTTGATTGTACCCTCGTTCGCGCTGTCGCCGGGGATGAAGCGGAACCGGAAGCACCAGCTCCACCTCGCGAAAAATCGGCTCCGTCGCGACCCGTTTACCAATCTCTTCGCGCAAGCGCCGACACACATATGGCTTCCTCTTCAAGAAGAGGAGATGGGCTCGAAGAGCACCCGTGTAAGGCCCGAGGAATCGAAGGCGATCCAATGCCATCGCCGGACATGCCGGACATTCCTCCACGGGGGCCTTCACCGGCGCATGGCAGCGAGCGCATCGCGCGGCGGGAAGCCAATCGAGCGTCGCCCAACACGCCGCACAGGTGAGCCCATCGGCGAGCGACTCCACGGGTTCTCCACAGAGCATGCAGCGAGAAGGGAAGATCACACTGAGCAAGACGTCCGCGAAGGATTGCCCCACGGTGGCCCGTCTTCCTCGATTCGACTTCAACTCTCTTGAGCCTCGAAGAATGGCTTTTGGAAGAATGCCTGATATAGCGATCGGGCGCGCTCCAGATCAGACTCCGCCACGAGGAGTCGAATCGGTTGAGCGCCACTCACGACGCCTAACGGATCGCTCGTCCCGGTCAAGAGAGCAGAAATCCCCTCTCGGGCGAGCAACTCCCGCACCATTTCCGCCTCGGCAACCGCTGTGAATCGAGCCAACAGGACGAAGCGTACGTCTTTGCCGCTCATATCTGCCCCACCCATTCTCCGAAAAAGAGGACCTCCGCCGATCCCTCGACAGTGATATGATCATCCGACCGCCATCGGACGCGCAGGGCACCGGCCGGTGTGTGCACCCATGCTTCTCTCTCCGCTAATCCATTGAGCACAGCGGCGACGAGCGCCGCCGATGCTCCTGTCCCTGAGGAGAGCGTCTCTCCCACGCCGCGCTCCCACATCCGCAATTCGAGGTTTTGACGATCCCGAACGCGCACGAATTCCACGTTGGTCCGTTCGGGAAAGAGCGGATGTCGCTCGAGGGCTGCCCCTATGTGCCGAATGTCCAACGCCGTGAAGTCCTCCACGAACACAACGCAATGAGGATTCCCCAAGGAACACGCGGTGATCGGGATCGCATGCTCGTGGACGCGAACGGGGAACCCGATGATGCGTGGTCGTGGGGGATCGAGGGCCATCGGGATCGCCGTGCTGGAGAGTGCGGGGATCCCCATGTCAGTGAGGAATTCAAAGTGCGTCCCTTCGTGGCGAATCTGTTCCAGGTGTCTCACTCCCGCCTTCGTTCGAAGGCGAACGACGGGCTCTCGCCACCGTCCCGTGAATGCAAGATATGCCGCTAGGCAGCGAAGACCGTTGCCAGAGAGCTCTGCCTCCGTCCCATCGGCGTTCCACAAGCGCATCTCGAAGTCCGCCTCAGAGTCCGAGGCCAATGGGGCGACGAGGATCACGCCATCAGCGCCAATGCCGAAATGACGATGACACCATCGCGCTGCCCATCGAGCGATCTCTTCCGCGGAGAGGTGCTCGCGGGCGACAACGATGAAATCGTTGCCCAAAGCCTGAAGCTTGCAAAACGGCACGCGCCGCATTGGTCATCCCGGAGGCCAACGCAATGGGCGCCCACCGAGCAGATGGAGGTGGAGATGAAAGATGCTCTGCCCAGCCCGCGGCCCCGTATTGATGACGACCCGATACCCCTCTTCGGCGATCCCAATTTGATTCGCCACTTTCGACGCGATCCGCAGCATGTGTCCGAGCACGGCTTCGTCTTGAGGAGCCGCATCATTCAATGAATCCATGTGCTCGCGAGGGATGATCAGGATGTGCCATGGTGCTTGGGGATTGATGTCCTTGAATGCAATCACGCGATCGTCCTGGTAGAGGATGTCAGCCGGATGATCTCCGTTCACGATGTGACAGAAGACGCACTCGCGTTCGTAGTCGTTCATCTTCGCCTCTCCACCCATCGTACTCTTCTCACCAATGAGCGCCACTTCCTCTCGCGCCCTCTTCAGAGTGAAGATTTTCCCACACCTTGATCTCGGAGGAAAGGTGAGAAGTTGCCTCCGGCTTATGCCCGGCGCCGCAATACGAGCGTTCGCTCGATCCCTTGGAGATCGCGCTTGACTTCGACCAGTTCCCACGCGGTTGGCTCCAGCGCTTCGCGGAGCGATGGATATTGCCCGTATCCCATCTCGCAGACGAGATACCCTCCCGGCTTCAGGAACCTCTGTCCTTCGGCGAAGAGCCGCCGTTGAAGGCGCGCGGCTTCCGCCCCGGCGATCAAGGCCAGGCGAGGTTCATAGTCTCGAACTTCGCGCGGAAGGCTTGGCCATTCGGCTTCGGAAATGTAAGGGGGATTCGCGACGATGAAATCGGCTTTGGGCGGTTGCGCGCTCGCGTCCAGGGCTGAGAAGAGATCGCTCACGAGGAATTCGATGCGCGCGTGGACGCTATGCCGCTCGGCGTTGCGACGCGCGACGGCCAGCGCGGCTTCCGAGATATCGAGCGCCAGAATCCGCGCGTGCGGCAAGTGCACAGCGAGTGTCACGGCCAGACAGCCTGATCCCGTCCCCACGTCAATGATGAGAAGTCGGGCCGAATCCGACGCCCGCTCCAAGACAGCTTCCACGATCAATTCCGTCTCCGGACGCGGGATCAGGACGTCCGGCGTGACGAGGAAATCGAGCCCGAAGAACTCCTGATGCCCGGTGATGTACTGAAGCGGCTCTCCTTGTGCCCGCCGTTCGATCAGGCGCGTGAACTCTTCCCACACGGATTCCGAAAGCGGCTCCTCCGGTCGGGTGAGCACGTAAAGGTAATCCCTTTGCAAGGCGTGCGCGAGCAACGTCCCCGCCGTGCGTCGTGGGTCCTCGACGTTTGCCTCCTCCAGACGCCGTCGCGCCCACTCCAGGGCCTGACGAATCGTCCCCACCGATCTCACGAGCGAACTCGGAAACTCCGGGCGATCAGATCCAGACGATTTCGCGTGGATCGCATGACTTCCGGACGCCCTTCGAACTGCAGGACGTAGATGGTCGTCTCATCCGTCTTGAAGTAATAGTACCGCGCGACCTTCTTCTGTCCGCGTCGCGTGAACTCGAAATTGAAGACGACGCTCTCGGGATACACCCCGCCGAACGATTCCATCGTTCCACGCAAATACCCGGGACGGAAGCGCAGCGAGACCTCCTCCTCTCGCTCGGCAAAAGCGCGCGGCGAGGTCCCCGGCTCGACCTTGAATTGGCGCACGCGCAGCAACCCTTCCTCGCTGCTTCCGTAGACGATATCGGTCACTGTATTCCCAGCGCCGTCTTGGTACGTCACCGGCTCCCACCGATCGCGCAGCACGAGCTGGTATCGGCCCTCCGGATCCTGAAAGGGCCGCTCCTCGGCCGTCTGAAGAGCGATGAACAGAGGAAAGAGGATCAGGATCGCTCGCTTCATAACTCACGAATGGACGAGGTGTCCTCTTGAGAGAGTTCTGCGGCCGCCGGCCAAGGCCCGAGGACGGACCGTTGAATCTCGATCACCTGAGCGATGCCTCGACGCGCGAGCGCGAGCAGTTGGTGAAGTTGCTCTTCAGTGAACGGTTCGCTCTCGGCCGTCCCTTGGATCTCCACGAATCGCCCATCGCCTGTGCCCACGACGTTCATGTCCACAGCCGCCCGGCTATCTTCCTCATACCGCAGATCAAGCATAGGCGTGCCGTCCACAATCCCCACGCTGACGGCGGCCACATAGTCGCGCACGGGCCATTCGGCGATCGCTCCTGTTGCGTACAATCGCTGCAGGGCGAAGACCAATGCGACGAACGCGCCCGTGATCGAAGCCGTTCGCGTTCCCCCATCGGCCTGAACGACATCGCAGTCGAGAAGGATCGTCCGTTCGCCGAGTCTATCCAAATCCACAACAGCACGGAGACTGCGCCCGATCAATCGCTGAATCTCCTGCGTGCGCCCGGATGGCGGCGTACGTCCCGTCTCGCGCGGCGTGCGCGTCTCGGTCGCTCGCGGCAACATGGCGTATTCGGCCGTGATCCATCCCCTCCCCGTGCCGCGCAGGAACGCGGGGACGCGCTCCTCCACAGTCGCCGCACAGATGACCTTCGTATCGCCACACTCGATCAAGACCGAACCTTCGGGGAACTTGAGGAAGTTGGGGAGAATCCGAATAGGACGCAGCATGTCCGGGTGACGTCCATCTTGACGAAGTACCGTCTCACCCATCGGTTTTCAATGCTTCTCGGAGAATCCTTCTTCCTGCTCCAGCTCAGTGGCGATGGCGTCGGCCTGCTCGCGCAATTCGTTCAATGTGACCTCCAGGCTCTCGGCCTCGAAGGCGGCGACCTTCACGCGGTGTTCGAGATCGGAGATGTCCCGCTCCAAGCGCTGCTGCCAGGCTTCGAGCTCAGCGAGCATACGCTCCTCTTCCGGAGTGATGGAGCTGCCAGGGGATTCCTGGAGTCGTCGCCGGATGCGATTCACCAAATCCATGGTTCGCATGCGGATGTCGAGACTCTCCCGACGATGTCCCTCCAGCTCGCTCCGCATGCGCGCGAGTCGCTCCATCAGGCGTCGTCGCACATCAATGAGCCGTTGCAGCTCATCTTGGATCTCGGCCAATCGCTCCAACTTGGAGGCTCGTTCCTCCGCACTCTTGAACGATGAGAAGAAAAGCTCGTCAAACATGATCGCCGATTCAAGACATGAAAAATGGTGGAGGTGAGCGGAATCGAACCGCTGTCCGAGGGCCTTCCGGCGCGAGGTTCTACATGCTTAGTCGCCTCTCGACGATTCGTCGCGCGAGGAGGCGAGGCGACGCGCGCCTCGCGCAACTAGATCGGCTGCTCGATGTCGCCAGGGCGCGCCGATCAATCACCCTGACCGAGCCCGTCTGGGTCGACGCCCCTTCCCTCACCCGCGGGCGAGGCGAGGAGGAGCGAGGCCGTCTTCACGCGGCCTGAGCGTACTGCACGTTGGCAGTTATTTTTTTCCGTGCCTCTTTCGGGCCGGCACGGTACCCGGCATGCACCCCGTCGCCTCTTGACCCCCGTCGAACCCATGTCACCCCCAAACCACAAGCGATTGTATCACCGATCGCGGAAAGCGGTCAATGCATCTCGCTCAGAAATGGATCTCCTCCTCCTCGAAGTCGGGCGTCTCGATCTGAATCGTCACATGCTCGATCCCATAGACCTCCTTCAGCCGCGCGCGAATCTTTTGGAGGACTTCCTTCGGTGAGGCATGATCCTCCGCTAAGATGACGTGCGCGCTCAAAGCATCCTTCCCCGAGGTGATCGTCCAGACGTGCAGATCGTGAACATCTTGAATCCCCGGGACGCTGCGGATCACGCGCTCCACGCCCGCGATATCAATGTGCGCGGGCGTCGCTTCCATCAAGATATTGACCGCCTCTTTGAGCAATCGCCACGCGCAGACGATGATCAATCCGCCCGTCAAGAGACTGATGGCGGGATCGGCGAGATACCATCCCTTCGCCCAGATGAGTCCTCCAGCCAACAATGCGCCGATCGATCCCATCCCATCGCTCACGACGTGCAGGAAGGCCCCCCGCACGTTCAAACTCTGGTGGCGCGCCCGATGCAAGAGCGCGGCGCCAATTCCATTGACGACGAGCCCACCGAGCGCGATCAGCATCATCTCCGCTCCCCGCACATACGGTGGTTGTTGGAGACGCTCGTAGGCCTCATAGAAGATGGCCAACGAGATGATGATCAAGATGACAGCGTTCAGCAACGCGGCGAGGATCTCGAGCCGATAATAGCCGTAGGTCTTCTCCGGTGGCGCGCTCCGCTCGCACATCCACATCGCACCCAGGGCCAAGGCCAAGGCCGCGACATCCGTGAGCATATGCCCAGCATCGGCCAAAAGCGCGAGACTATTGGTCAGCCATCCCCCGACGGCTTCGACGATCATGTAACCGCTCGTCAGGAGGAAGACGTGAAACAATGGCCGCGCGCCTTCTCGCTTCGGAAGCACGCTCCCCCTCCACGCCAAAAATGCTCAAATGTCAGCCGACCCCATGCTGGATGAACAGTATCTGACGCCATTCCTCCCGCGAGAGCGGTCGGATATCCGCCAGGCGCAAATTCTCCTCGACGTGAGCGCGACGACTCATTCCGACGAGCGCGACCGTGATCCCTGGCGTCGAGCGAACGATCTGCAGCGCTCGCTGCGCCGCGGTCAAGCCCTTGAGGGCATCCGCTCTGGCCACCGGCCACTGCGCTGCGAGTCGCCCTTGTAAAAGCGGCGCGCTCGCCATGACAACGATCCCCAAATGCTCCGCGGCCTCTAGGACGGAGACTTGCCACCCTCCGAGCGTTTGCGTGCGCAGCAGACTCGCCTCTGGCATGAGAAGGTTATACGGAAGTTGGATGACGCGAAAATGGTGGTCCGTCCCACCCACTTCTTTCGCGAGCGCGACCAGCTCGGCCAACGACAAATGAACCCGCTCGTCCGGTGGGACGCGATACCCCTCCCACGTCGCCGTCCCGTAGACGCCGATCTTCCCCTCAGCCACCTTCTCCTCCAGCCACGCGAACGCTGCGCGCATGCGCCGGCGAAATTCTTCGCGGGAGATCTCCTCCAATTGCTGCTCCGGATTGTGCAGATAGTAGACGTCCACGGTCTCCAAGCGCAGATTCCGCAAGCTCGTCTCCAATTGATGCTCCAAGTAGCGCGGCGCGAGACTGTGAATGCCGCCGACGACGTCCTCCGGTCGAAGGATGCCGGGCCGGAAGAAGGTCTCCTCCAAGTAACGCTGCCACTCCGCGCGCGTTCGCGGAGGATGTCCGTCAAAGGGGATGTACCCTCCTTTGGTCGCCACGAGGACCTCATCGCGCGCGATCGTCCCGGCCGCGACTAGTCGCGCGAGCACCTCGCCAATGACTCGTTCGCTGCGTTGACAGCGGTAGTTGATCGCCGTGTCAATGACGTTGCTGCCCCGCTGAAGAGCCCACGCAATGGCCTCCCCATAGGCGCGATCGGTCTCCGCATCCGATGCGCCAAGATACGTGCCGATGCCGATCGAGGAGATCCAAAGCCCAAAGGCCTCGCGGAAATGCCCCGCAGCTTGCGCTTCCGCAAATCGAGCGCGGAATCGTTCAGTTCCCTCTCGTGTCGCTCGTCGCGCCATTCGTTCTCTCCTCTTCGTCGAAAGGACTGGTTATTTTAGCAAAGCCTGCTGTACAATAGCGATACCATGCGCGAGGGGAAAATAGAGCTTGAGCGTCGCGCGATGTCGGAAACGAACATCGTGCGACCTTCTACGCGCGCGCCCTTCGAGGTGCTTCTTCCGTATTTTCTCGAAGGAGCTCCAAAGCAGCGGGCGCGTGGGATCTTCATGAGGGGCACCAAAGACGTCGGCAGCGAGGTCCAAGAACTTGTGGCGTTAACGTTGAAAGGCACGCGGCGACAGGTGAGCATTGGGCTCGTGCGACGACATGACGTGGGTGAGCTCCTTCTGAAGCCCCGCGAATCCGTCCGCGCGCCCGCCAAAGAGCTGGCGGCCATTTCGAAAAGACCTCGGAAGGCGTGCGAACCGTCTTTCTCCGGAGACCTCGATTTCGCCCTCACGGAAGAATACGAGGATGCTCTCCGGACGATGGAAAGCGCAGATCTTGTGGCTCGCACGACGGAGATGACGATCCCCTGGCCAGAACGATGAGCATGCGCACACGACTCCTCCTCACCATGATGCTTCTTGTGCTCGGCGGTCTCTGGGTGCCGGAACGCCCTCGCGCTCGCGACGAGGCGGACGCTGAGATCACGCTGGCGCTCGTCGGAGGATGGCTCATTGATGGCAATACTCCCCTGCCGTTTGAGAATCCCGTCATTCTCATCGCCGGCAACAGGATCAAGGCCGTGGGACGGCTGGGGCGCATGCGCATCCCCACCGGCGTGAATGTGATTGACGCGCAAGGGAAATTCATCCTCCCCGGACTCATTGACGCGCATGCGCATCTGGAAGGGCTCGGGCTTGGCGAGCGAGACGCCGAGTTCACGGATACGGCGGAGAAGCTTCGGCACGTGATCCTTCAAAACGCTCGGCTCGATCTCCTCTCCGGGGTGACGAGCCTGCGCGATTGCGGATCGAGCGAACTCGTCCTCAAGCTGCGGGAGCAGATCGAAGCCGAAGGGCCGCGGCTCTTCGCTTCTGGGCCGCAGCTTGTCAAGCGAGATCCGACGCATCCCCCATCTCCTCTCTTCCTCGAATACGATGGGGCGAAAGACGCCCGCCGGAAAGTCCGGGAGCAAATCGCCAAGGGCATTGATTTCGTGAAGGTCCGCCTGACGCGCCAGCGTCCGCTTCCCACGCTCGAGGAACTCTCGGCGATCGTCAGCGAAGCGCGTCGCGCGGGATTGAAGGTCGCCGCCCATATAGACGTCCCGTATGATGAGGCGGTGCGCTTGGCCGTGATGGCCGGCGTGGACACGATCGAGCACATGGCCCCTCTGCGCGCGTACGACGACCGGCTCTTGCTGGAGATGGTGCGTCGTAACATCATCCTCGTGCCGACGCTCTATCAGATTCAGGCGCAGCGCATAGACCCAGTGGAGAAGACCGAGGAAGACCTGATCGAGCCGCCGCTACAAAATCGGCTTCCGGCGGAGATCCTTCAAGCGCTCGGTCAACGAGCGACCCTTTGGCGACGCAATGTGCTCGAATGGCGGGCACGGGGCTACGATCCGAAGCGCACGTTGCGAGAGACCTTCCGCACCCTCACGCGCGCGCGCTTGCTGGGAGTGAAGATCGCGCTCGGGCCCGACACGGGATCGGATCTCGTCCCGCACGGTCGGTTCTACAAAGAACTGGCGCTTTATGCGAGCATGGGAATCCCTCCGATCGAGGTCATTCAGATGGCGACGCGGATGGGAGCGGAAGCCCTGGGTCGGGAGAAAGAGCTGGGGACAATCGAGCCCGGCAAACTAGCGGATTTGATCGTCGTGGATGGCGATCCATTGCTCGATCTGGACGCGCTGCGTAACGTCGTCCTCGTCATCAAAGATGGTCGCGTGATCGAGGTTCCGCGCAATGAGACGAAAAATCGCTGAAGCGCACGGACGAGGGATGAGACGATGGGCTATACGATCACGCTGATTCCGGGAGATGGCATTGGGCCAGAAGTTTCCGCGGCCGTCGTGCGAATCCTTGCGGCAGCCCGCGTCCCCATCCAGTGGGAAGAGCACGTCGCGGGGATGCAAGCTCTCAATCGCTACGGCGATCCCCTCCCCTTCGCGGTCTTGGAATCCATCGAGCGCAACCGCGTGGCTCTCAAAGGGCCGATCACGACGCCCATCGGCGAAGGCTTTCCGAGCGTCAACGTGCGCTTGCGAAAGGAATTGGACCTGTACGCCAATCTCCGTCCGGTGCGCAACCTTCCCGGCATCCCCACACGCTTCGGCTCCGTGGACCTCGTCGTCGTGCGCGAGAACACGGAGGACCTCTACTCGGGATTGGAACACATCGTCGTGCCGGGCGTCGTCGAATCGCTCAAGATCATCACCGAGCGCGCCTCGACGCGCATCGCGCGCTTCGCCTTCGAGTACGCGCGCCGAGAGCGGAGACGGAAGGTGACAGCCGTGCATAAGGCCAACATCATGAAGCTCTCGGATGGGCTCTTCTTGGACTGCTTTCGGCGCGTCGCGCGCGACTATCCCGAGATCGAGATCGAGGAGAAGATCGTGGACAACGCTTGCATGCAGCTGGTGATGAATCCGCAGCAGTTTGACGTCCTGCTTTTGGAGAACCTCTACGGGGACATCATCTCCGACCTCGCAGCCGGGCTCGTCGGTGGATTGGGGGTTGTTGGGGGAGCGAATCTCGGAGATACGATTGCCGTCTTCGAGGCCGTGCATGGGAGCGCACCGGACATCGCCGGGAAGAATCTGGCTAATCCGACGGCGATGCTCCTGTCGGCTTTGATGATGCTGCGCCACATCGGGGAGGCGGAAGCAGCCGATCGAATTTACGCAGCTCTGTGCCGGGTGCTCGCCGAGCGGCAGATTCGCACCCGCGATTTAGGAGGGACGGCGACGACGACGGAATTCACTGAGGCGATTTTGGCGGAGCTGGAGGCATGAGGTTCACTCGGTCGCGGCGTCGAGCGCATCTTTTCCTGAGCATCCTCGTCTTCGCGAGCCTCGCGAATCCTTCGGCGGTCGCTCTACCAGCGTCATTGTTGCCCTCGGACCTCGTCTCGCAACTTCTCGCCGAAGCCTCGGGCGAGCGCGTCCTAGCGATCACGGCGGAACTGGCGGCCCTCGCCCGATATCCGGCTTCTCAAGGATTCGCTCGCGCCGCTGAGATCGTGGCCGAACGCGCGCGCGCTGTGGGATTGGCCGGCGTGCGCATTCTCAGCTTTCCTGCCGATGTCCCCTCCTGGGACGTGCGGCGCGGTGAACTCTGGGTGCTTGATCCGGAACCGGTCAAGCTCGCTGATGCGGCCGAGCTTCCGCTCTCCGTCGCTCAATACAGCCGCGATGCTGAGGTGGAAGCCGAGATCGTCGCCGTCGGCGGAGGGACGAATGCGGCCGATTATCGCGGCGTGGACGTGCGAGGGAAGATCGTGCTGGCGAGCGGCCCGCCGCATCAGGTCGAACCACTGGCGATCGTCGAACGCGGAGCAGTGGGGATCATCTCCTACGCGCAGAGCGCATTCTTCGGCATCGCCGCGTCCGAAGAAGCTGTGGCCTGGGGATATCTCTCTCCAGAACGCGCGAAGCAGGGAACTCCCGGATTCGCCTTCATGCTCTCGCCGACTCGCGGTCGAGCGCTCGCGCAACGGTTAGCGCAGGGGGAACGACTTCGTGCCCGCGTCCGTCTGCGCGTGGATATGCGATGGCCGGGACAGATGAAGATGGTCGTCGCCGAAATCCCCGGCACGCGCGTTCGCGATCAAGATATCGTCTTCACGGCTCATCTCGATCATCCGCCACCGGGAGCGAACGACAATGCCTCCGGAAGCGCTGCCCTCTTAGAGATCGCGCGCGTCCTTCTGACACTCATCCGCCAGGGGAAGATCCCACCGCCTCTGCGAACGATGCGCTTCTGGTGGGTGACGGAGATCGAGAGCACATATCGCTACTTCTTCGCAAATCCCGAGGAAGCCTCCCGCCTGTTGGTGAACGTCAACATTGACCAAGCGGGCGGAGATCGGCACGGACGCACGGATTTCATCGCGATTCGACAGCCGAGCTGGATGGGGACGTTCGCCGACGATATCATCCGCGCGATCGCGCGCTTGGCGTCAGATCTGGCTCCTGTTGGGCGCGCGCCTTCGCCGCTTTTCGTGGCGCCGACGGGGACGCGCGATCCCTTCGCGTTGCAATTCTGGCCCTACGCGCCGCTGTCGGACCATCTCGTCTTCGAGACGAGCGGCATCGGCGTCCCTTCGATCAGCCTGGCCGCGCCTTCGCTCCGATACATCCACACGAGCGAGGATCGGGTTGAACATCTGGATCCCACGGCGCTCAAGCGAATGGTGTTCCTGGGCGCGGCGTGTGGTCTTTTCCTCGCCAATGCGACGGCACGTGATTTACCGAAGCTCTTGGCTGAAGTGCGCGCGGGAGGAGCGGAACGCCTTGGAGAGGCCGAAGCGCGAGCGCTGCAATGGATCGCTGAGGGCACTCGCGAGGACGTCCACGCGCGCTTCAAACGCGCGTATCACATCGTGCAACAGGCGTACGAGCGCGAGAGTCGTATCCTCGCCTCGCTCGCGAAGCTCGCGCTCGCTGAAGGAGCCTCTGATCCTGTCGCCACGCTCAAATACGAGTCCGGCTTCACGTGGAATCTCTTCGTCCTTCAAGAAGCCGCCGTTCAGCTCTTGACCGAGCAGTATGAGCGCACATGTCGAACGCTTGGCGTCGCGCCGCAGGAGTTGGAGCCGGAGGCCGAAGAGCGGCGCCTTCATCAGTTCATCCCCATGCGCACGCTCTCACTGGGGCCGGAATTCCGCGCGTGGCTCGAGTACACTTCTCCACGACTGGGGCTTGGGCTCTCGACTCTCGTCAAGAATTTGATTGATGGAGAGCGCAGTCTCGCTCACATCTATTGGGCGGCATCCGCCGAATTCGAGAACGTGGCGCTGACGGACATCGAAGTATTCGTCAACGAGCTGGTGGCCAAAGGATGGGTGAAGCTGCGGGAACGCCAATAGGGCCAGGGAGGGGGATGATGGCTGTTCCTACGCCGACACTCGGCGAGGAGAAACTGCATCGCGGACTCGGCCTCAAGGAGGCCAGTTCGATCATCGTGGGGACTATTATCGGAACGGGCATCTTCATCGTCCCGAACACGATTGCGCGAGCGGTGGAAGCGCCGGGCTTGGTCTTCGCCGTGTGGCTCCTAGCGGGAGGATTATCGCTGCTGGGCGCCTTCACCTATGCGGAGTTGGGAGCGGCGTTCTCCCGCGTCGGCGGCGAGTATGTGTACCTGCGTCTGGCGTATGGTCCACTCTGGGGCTTCCTTTATGGCTGGACGCAGTTTCTGGTGATCAAGACGGGTTCGATCGCAGCGCTGGCGGCCGGATTCGCCATCTACCTCGGCCATTTCTTCCCCCTCTCGGAGAAAGAGAGCAGGATCATCGCCATCGCGTGCGTGCTCGCACTCTCACTGGTGAACTGTCGCGGCGTTCGCGTTGGCGGCGCTGTGCAAGCTGGGCTCACCGCGCTCAAGCTGGCGCTCATTTTGGGATTGGTTGGGCTCGCCTTCCTCCTCGGGGACGGGACGACGGCGCATTATCGGCCGATATGGCCAGAGTCTGCGCACGGCGAGTGGTTCGGGCGCTTCGGCGTCGCCATGGTCGCCGCGCTATGGGCGTACGACGGCTGGAATAACGTCAATATGGTCGCGGGAGAGATCGCGAATCCGGCGCGCACGATTCCGCGCGCGTTGGTGCTCGGCACGCTCGCCGTCATTCTCGTGTATCTGCTGGCTAATCTCGCGTATTTTTATGTGCTGCCCATCGCCGCGATCCAGGCGAGCGAGCGCGTGGCCGCCGATGCTATCGAGCGCGTCCTCGGCGCGCCGGGAGCGACGATCGTCTCTCTGGCAATTTTGATCTCCATTCTGGGCGCGTTGAACGGTTCAATCCTTTCGGGCGCGCGTATCTTCTACGCGATGGCTGCCGACGGGCTCTTCTTCAAAAAGGTCGCGCGGATCCACGAACGCTTTCGTGTCCCGCATGTGGCGATCCTCGCGCAAGCGGCCTGGGCGTCGCTACTGGCCGCGAGCGGCACCTACGAGCAGCTCTTCACCTATGTGATCTTCGCCGCATGGGTCTTCTATGGACTGACGACCGTCGGCTGCCTCTTCCTGCGACGAAAATTCCCCGACGTCGAACGTCCGTTTCGCACGCCGGGGTATCCTCTCGCCCCGCTGCTCTTCGGTGGGCTGGCGCTCGTCCTCACGGTGAGCACGTTCGTGGGCGCGCCGCGCGAATCAGCGCTTGGATTGGGCATCATGCTCTCCGGGCTCCCCGCGTATCTGCTCTGGAAGCGCAAGCTCGCGGGCGACGCGATGCACGAGCGCGATTTGACACCCCCCTCGACCGCGGGCTAATATTCGGCTTGTAGGACGCATCGAATCGAAGCCGGAGCGACGCATGGAGTCGACGATCTTGGCGAAGCTGACGGCCGAGCGACAGGCTTTCACCGTCAGCGAATTGACCTCGCGGATTAGGGATTTGCTGGAGGGGGAATTCCCCGATGTTTGGGTTCGAGGTGAGATCTCCAATTTCAAGTCCCACAGCTCCGGCCATTGGTATTTCACGTTGAAGGACGCGGTTGCGCAATTGCCCTGCGTTTGCTTCCGCTCGCAGAATCGGCTGATTCGCTTTCAGCTCGAGGACGGACTGGAGGTCTATGCGCGCGGACGGCTGAGCGTCTTCGAGAAGCGTGGCGAGTATCGCCTATTGGTCGCGTACATGGAGCCGGTCGGCATTGGCTCCTTGCAATTGGCGTTCGAGCAACTGAAAGCCCGGTTGGCGGCGGAAGGATTATTCGATCCCGCGCGCAAGCGCCCACTTCCACTCATGCCAAGGAAGATTGGTGTGATCACCTCCCCGACGGGCGCCGCCATCCGTGACATCTTGCGCATCCTGAAGCGGCGCAATCGTGGCATTGACGTCTTGATCTTCCCTGTGCGCGTCCAAGGGGAAGGGGCCGCCGAGGAGATCGCTGCAGCCATTCGCCTCATGAATCAGCGCGACGACCTGGACGTCCTCATTGTCGGGCGCGGTGGGGGTTCGATCGAAGACCTGTGGGCGTTCAATGAGGAGATCGTCGCGCGCGCTATCTTTCACTCGCGGATTCCCATCATCTCGGCCGTCGGACATGAGACCGATTTCACTATTGCCGATTTCGTCGCAGATGTGCGCGCCCCGACGCCGTCGGCGGCCGCCGAAATGGTCGCTGCACGTCGGGATGAACTGATCGAGCGATTCGCCGCGCTGGAGTCGCGTGCGGTGAAAGCGGCGCGCTATCTTCTCGCGAGATGGCGCGAGCGCCTCTTGCAACTTCGTGCGCGCCCGGGCTTCCTGCGAGTGCGCACGGCCGTGCAGCACGCGCGGCAGCGAGCGGATGAGTTGGATTACCAATTGCAAATTGCCATGACTCGACGCGTGCGCGCCACACGAGAACGCTTCGCCGCACTTTCGATGCGCCTCACGGCGCAGCGTCCGAGCCGACGCTTGGCGGAGATCCACGGGCGCTTGGCCGTACTTCGGAACCGATTAGAGGCGACGATTCGCGAACGCCTGCACATGTGTCGGCGTCGCTTGAGCCTCGCTGTGGGAAAGCTCGACGCGCTCAGCCCATTGGCCGTTCTCTCGCGCGGATATGCCATCGTGTGGAACGAACGCCACGTCATCGTTCGCGATGTGGCCGAAGTGCGCGTGGGCGAACGCCTGCGCGTTCGGCTCTTCAAAGGCCGGCTGACCGCAGTGACCGAAGAGGTGGAGTTGGATGAATAAGGCATCCAAACCAACGGACTTCGAGGCCGCCCTCAAAGAACTGGAGGGCATCGTCGAGCAACTGGAGAATGGGGATCTGCCGCTGGAGCGTGCGCTAGAGCTTTTCGAGCGCGGCGTCCGGCTCTCGCGGGAGTGCCAGAAGCGTCTCGAAGAAGCTGAGCGAAAGGTCGAGATCCTCATCAAAAACGCCCGCGGGGAGTACGAGGCTCAACCGTTTGAAGAACCCCCTGAGGAGGAGGCCCCTCGGCTGTGACGATGCCGTTGGAACGACGAGCGACCGAGCTGGCCGAATATCTGAGCGCGCAGCGAGAGCGCCTCCATCATTGGCTCGATCAACTCGTCCCTTCGGAAGCGACGCCTCCGGAAGTGATTCATCGCGCCATGCGATATAGCCTCTTCGCCGGAGGGAAGCGCTTGCGTCCGATCCTTGCGATCGCGACCGGAGAGATGTTCGACGTCCCGGAATCGTGGCTCCTGCCGACGGCATGCGCTCTGGAGATGATTCACACTTATTCGCTCATCCACGATGACCTTCCAGCACTCGACAACGACGATTGGCGACGTGGTCAGCCGACATGCCACAAGGTCTTTGGCGAAGCGATCGCGCTTTTGGCGGGCGATGCCTTGCTCACGCTCGCCTTCCAAACGTTGGCCGAGCTCCCGATTCCGCCTTCGCATCGCGATCGCCAGGTGCGGGTGATCGCGGAGATCGCGCGAGCGGCGGGGACGGTGGAGGGGATGGTCGGCGGCCAAGTGCTGGATCTCTTGACGGAGGGACAACCTTTCGATGAGCCGAGACTCGCGGCCATTCATCGCCTGAAGACGGGAGCGCTGATCACCGTCTCAGTGCGCGCCGGCGGGATTTTGGGCGGGGCGACGCCGGAGCAAATGCGAGCGCTCACGCGTTATGGAGAATGTCTGGGGCTCGCCTTCCAGATCATTGACGATGTGCTCGACGTCACGGGGACGCCTGAGGAGATCGGAAAGACGCCGGGCAAAGATGCCGCCGCTCGCAAAGCGACCTATCCGCGTCTGTACGGTGTGGAGGCCTCTCGGCAGAAGGCCGAGGCGCTCATCGGCGAAGCCCTCGAAGCGCTCCGATTGCTCCCGCGTTCGGAGCGACTCGCCGACCTGGCTCGCCTCGTCCTCGAACGTCGCGCATAGGGCGCGTCCCTCATGCCCGTGGTTTTCGATACATTCCCAAAATCAGGAGGCCTCCGCTTGCCGCGGCGCAGAACCAAGCGAAGAACTCGCCATGTCGCGCATACCACGTGAGAGGAGAAGAGGATGAGGGAGCGCGCACGAGCCAATGGCGCGTCGCCATTTGAAATAGCGGCGTGGCGTCCCGCACCTCGCCATAAGGAGTGATCAAGGCCGTGATGCCACTATTGGTCACGCGCACGAGCGGACGCCCCATCTCGACGGCGCGAAGAACGGCGTGATAGAGATGCTGGCGCGCGCCTGCAGTCGTTCCAAACCAACCATCATTGGAGATGTTCACCAGCAGCGTCGCCCCTCGGCGTACGAGCGCGCGCGGAATCTCCGGGAAAGCGGATTCGAAACAAATGAACGTCCCGATGCGCGCGCGCCCCACATCGGCGACCGCGTACTCGCGCCCCGGCACGAAGTCGCCCGCCAGGGCCGGGATCTTCTTCAAGAAGGGAAGGAGTTCGCGCCCGGGAACGTACTCGCCGAATTCCAGAAGCCGAATCTTGTGATAATCGGCGATGCGCGCGCCCTGAGGAGAGAGCATGGCGGCGCTGTTATGCCAACCGCGACCGCTCTTCCCCAGGTGATTCAGCAGAAGATACACCCCATGTCGGCGCGCGAAATCGGCGAGATATGCCGCAATCGCTTCGTCCTCATCCAATGAGAGATTCATCGGCGACTCCGGCCAGACGAGCAGCCGCGGGTGCGCGTCATCTCCTTTCCCTTCAGCGAGGACCTCTTCGGAGAGGCGCAGATGCCGATTCAAGCTCTCGACCACATCCGGAGCGCGCAATCCGGCGCCGCGCCCGATGACGGGGATCACTGGTTGCACGGCGAAGACGTGCACGAGAGACGTCCCGGGCTGAATCTCCGGGCGAGCTGTCCTTCCGACGAGGAAGACCAGACTCACGAGCGCGAGGGGAGCCCCGATGCCCAGAAGAAGCCGTCGCCACAGCTTCGTCTCGCGCAGGATGAAGAAGAGACCGAGCGCATTCGCCAGGAGCAGCAGGAAGCTCACCCCCAGCACGCCCGTGCCGCGCGCGATTTGAATCAGCTCGGGAACGCTCGCCTGGCTATATCCGAACAAGTTCCAGCCATGCCGCGTCAGGCGGACGCGCGCCCATTCCAAGGCGACCCAAAAGAACGGTGCCATGAAGACTCCTGTTCTTCCCCACCGAACAATCCCCCATCGCGCGAGCCATAGGAACGCGGAGAAGAAGATCGAGAGGACGAACGCCGGAATGAGCAGGAGCGCATAGGCGATCGGCGTGGGCACTCCCCCGTAGTGAACGATGGGAAACGTCAGCCATGAAAAGCTCCCATAGAAGACGACGAGCGCCACGCCCGAACCGAGAAGGGCGACCTCCCGAAGAGAGAGGGAACCTCGCGTCGCGAGGCGGAAGAGGAGAGGGATCCACGCTCCCCACGCGAGGAGCCATATGCCCTCTCCCAGAGGAGATGGAAACGCGAGGACGAAGGCGAGCGCCGTCGCTCCAGCACACACCCAATCACTCAGCGCCAACGGCGCATTGCGCGGAGCCATCGGAATCGTGTGCTCCGTTCGTTTCGCAGAGGCCGTCGCAAAGTGCTCGCCCATCTCCGACGAGCGCGCGTCATCGGTTGGGGATCAAGCGCACGTCGGACACGCCATAGTTCCTCAGCTCGCGCAGCGTGCGAGCAGCGGCCTCAGTGTCCTCGAAAGGCCCCAGAACGACCTCCACAACCGACTCACCGTCGGGCGTCGAACGCGGGCGAGTGAATGCCTGATCGAAGCCCCGTTCTTTCAAATGGGCGGCGAAACGCTCGGCCTCCGAAGCGGAAGAGAAACGTCCCGCTTGGATCAGATACGACGCGGGTTCGTCCGGCGACGCGGATGCCGCCACCTCTTCCGATCGGCTCCCGCTCGGCGATTTCTCCTCATGAATCGTCGCCGCTGATTCGGGGACTCGCACCCATCGCCCGATGAGCAAGCCCGTGGTGAACATGGCAAAAGCCAACGTCACAGAGCCAATGAAGAGCACAATCGCACGTCGGCTTCTCGCTCGAATGTCATCGTGCATAGGACGTCTCGCCTCAAGACCGATCCGTCACCTCCGCTCGAGCTTGTCGCGGAGCAAGGACGGAGAGCAACTCGAGGGGTAACGGGAAGACGACGGTTGAATTCTTCTCCGCACCGATCTCAGTGAGCGTCTGCAGGTACCGCAGTTGGATGGAGAGCGGCTCCTGGGCGAGCTTCCGCGCGGCATCGGTCAATTGCTGCGCGGCCAGATATTCGCCCTCAGCATGAATGATCTTGGCGCGCTTCTCGCGTTCGGCCTCCGCCTGCTTAGAGATCGCTCGAATCATCTCCTGCGGCAGATCCACGGCCTTGATCTCGACCATGCTCACTTTGATTCCCCACGGGTCGGTGTGCTTGTCGAGGATGCGCTGCAAGCGGGCGTTCAGCTCCTCGCGCTTGCTGAGAAGATCGTCTAATTCGACTTCGCCGCAGACCGAGCGCAAGGTCGTTTGCGCGAGCTGCGAGGTGGCGTAGAGATAATTCTCGACCTCGACGATGGCCTTATTCGCATCAATGACGCGGAAGTAGACGACGGCATTCACCTTCACCGAGACGTTATCGCGCGTGATGACGTCCTGCGGGGGTACGTCCATCGCGACGGTGCGCAAGCTCACGCGCACCATGCGTTGGAAGGGGCCGATCACCAGGCGAATGCCCGGGGGTTTCGGCTCAGGTCGCAATCGCCCGAAGGTGAAGACGACGCCGCGTTCGTACTCATTGATGACCTTGATCCAGCTCAACACCCAAAGCAGCAGGATGACCACCGCGATCGTGGATCCCGTGAAGAGTTCCGGCATAGCTCCCTCCTTTCGCATGCACCGAGGTCCCCGCTCCCTGCGGGATTCCCGCTCAGGTGCGCTCCTCATTTCGGGCCACGTCCAGGATGGAGGTCTGGCGTGGCGGCTCCAGAGGTTGCATGGCTTCGACGCGCAACTTCAAGCCATCGATCCCCACGACGCGCACGCGTTCGCCCTTGGCGATCCGGGAAGAGGCAATAGCGCTCCACAACTCGCCGCGCACAAAGACCTGCCCCTCGGGATTCAGCTCCGTCTCCGCCGTCCCGATCAACCCCACCATGCCGAGATCGCCAGTGACGACCTTTTGCTCCCGCGCCTTCATGGCCAAGCGCAGGATCACGATCATCGCCACAGCAGTCGGAACGGCGATCGCGATGGCGATCGAACGGTGGATCTGGATCGCCGGATCTGGTGCATCCACGAGCATCAGCGCCCCGATGATCATCGAGACGACGCCCCCGAGCCCGAGCACACCGAAGCTCTGGATCTTCGCCTCGGCGATGAAGAGCGCGATGGCGATGATGAGCAGCAGCACGCCGGTCAAGCTGATCGGCAGCAGATGGAACCCGTAGAGGGCGAGCACGAGAGCGATCGTGCCGACGACGGCCGGGATGATCGCTCCCGGATTGTTCAATTCGAAGTAGATCATGAGCAGGCCGATGGCGCCCAGCACGAAGGCGATGTTCGGATTCGCCAGGAAGCTGAGCACCCGCTCGCGCAGGGTGGGTTCGATGCGCACTACCGATTCCCCTTTCGTGCGCAACGTGACGGTCTCTCCGCTCAACCGACGGATCGTCCGCCCATCCAATTGCGCGAGCAGATCCGAGAGATCGCGCGCGACGAGATCGATCAATCCCTCGCGCAACGCCTCCGTCTCCGTATAGGAACGGCTCGTGCGCACGGCCGCTTCAGCCAGCTCGATATTGCGCCCTCGCTTCTCGGCGAGCGAGCGAATGTAGGCCGCCGCATCGTTCTCTGCCTTCTCATACATCGTGCGATCCTGCTCCATCCCGATGGCCACTGGATGCGCGGCTCCCGTGTTCGTTCCCGGCGCCATGGCCGCGACATCGGCAGCGATGAGGATGAAGAAGCCGGCGGAGGCCGCATTAGCTCCGCTCGGCGAGACGTAGACGACCACGGGCACACGGGCAGCGAGGATGCGCTCGACGATCTCCCGCATGGCCGAGACGAGCCCCCCCGGTGTGCGCAACGTGATGATGAGCGCGCGCGATTGCGCTTGCTCGGCCACGCGAATCGCCCGCTCGACCAATTGCGCGCTCGCCGGATGCACGATGTCGTCGAAGTTCACGACATGGACATCCGCCCGCGCGATGCCGCAGAGGAGCACGGTGAGACATCCAGCTTGTACGATCAACCGCCTATGCTTCATAAATCCGGCAATAATTTAGCACAAGACGAGAGCCCGCGTCATCAGCGCAGATCGCGCGTCGCAATGAGGATCTCCTCGCCGAATGGCAATTGAACGGCCAGATACGTCGCACGTGGAGAAGGAAGGCCGAAGAAGACCAAGCCGACTTGAGCCGGAGATGGCCAGGGCTTCTCGTCGCCTCGCCATCGCTGTTCCCCAACGGCCTCGAATCGCGCGCGCGCCTGAGCGTCCAGATCCGGTCCCTGAGCGCGAAACTCCAGACATTCTCCTTTCCGCCGCACAATGGAGAGCCCCTCCAACCGGCTGAGCGCGAAGCGCCGCTCACTCACCCCATCGCGCAACAGTACCCCGCGCGGACAGAAATACCGCACCTTCCCTCGATCGCGTTCGGATCCGACGTAGAGCCAAACGGTCGTCTCCTGACGTTCCATGTCCAGCGTCACAGCGAGCGGATAGAGGACAAACACATGATCCTCGACCTTCACCTCATAGCGCGCCAAGGGCTCGATCCGGCGCATCCCCGGACCATACCACGATTGCGCATCTGTCGAAGGCACCTCCCACAGAAGGTTCACGACGAGCAAGACGCGCGCGACCGTATATGCACGCGGCCTCTGATGCGCTCGCGATTTGTTCATCGTCCCTCTCCCCTCAGACGGAGCTCGAGTTTATCGTAAACCTCATCGGTGAAATGCTCAAGCCAGCGCAGGATCGCGGGAAACAAGGTGTTCACCTCGAAGTCGCGCTCGTACGTGGCGGGCCATTGCCGCGGATCGTCGGGAATATAGATCCGTGCGTCGCCGGCTCGCAGCGTCGTCTCCCCCTGCGTCGGATTCGATCGCTCCACGCGCCCGATCAATCGCGGCGCCGTCAAGCTCGCGGCGGCGAGATGGCTCAGATCACGATAGATCCGATCGGCCGTCTCGGCGCGCGTCCTCGCTTCCAGAACGCGCGCGAGCGGATCATCTCGAAATTCCTTCAATCCGAACAATCGTTCGCGCACGGTGTAAAACGTCACCCATCGGGTGCGTCCCGTGGGATCGAAGAAGCGATGCTGCGCATCCACGTGCCAGTAGACGAAATTGATCTCGCGGGCCACGGCATCGAGCGCCCCCTTCGCCAATTGCAGGAAACTCCACATCTTCTGCTCCACCGCGCTGAAGGACGCGATCGCCTTCTCCGATCCGAAGACCTCGCAGGAAAGCTCTTCATTGAGAAGCTCCAGATAGACATCGAGCGCCGCGCGCTGGAACCAGCAGGTGCTCCAATGCGCGAGGGCCGCCTGTCGCCGCCCAGCTTCATCGAGCGCTGACCAAATGCGCAATCGCTCGACGAATGCGGTCTCCGCTCGCGTCCCTCGCCAGGGCCGTAGTTCGAGCGGCTCGCGCATGGTCGAATCCCCTATCAAGAGGGGGGCGAGGGCGCGTCACCTCCAAAGGGAGCGCTCACCGCGTCCGCTCGACGGTGAACTCCGCGATGCGATCCAGAGCATCTCGATACGGAGAAGGCGCCACCACGCGCAGACAGGCCGAAGCCCGGTGAGCATACGCGCGCGCTTCTTCACGGGCGCGTTCCAAACAGCCTTCCGCTTCCAACACGGCGACCAACTCCTGCCGCGTCACCTTTCGATAATCGCCGTCGGCAAGCACTGCGCGCACCATCTCCAGATACTTCGGTTCCCCGCGCTCGACCAACAGGATCACGGGGAGCGTCAGCTTCCCTTCGCGCAGATCATTGCCCGCGGGCTTGCCCAGGCTCTCATCATCGGCGACGAAATCGAGTACATCGTCAATCAATTGGAAAGCCGTGCCGAGATGCATCCCATAGTCGCGCAAAGCCTGCTGCTCGACCGGCGATGCTCCGCCGAGGATCCCCCCGATCTCCGCACATGCGCTGAAGAGATAGGCCGTCTTCCGCTGGAGGATCTCGAAATATCGCTCCCGCGTGATGAAGAGGTCGCCGATGTGGCCGAGCTGAATCAGCTCACCCTCCGTCATCTTCCGCGTGATTCGCGTGAGTAGGTCGAGGATCTCGAAGCTCCGCTCCTCGAGCGCCATCTCGAACGCGCGCATGTAGAGCCAGTCGCCCATGAGCACGGTGATTTGATTCCCCCACCGCGCGTTCACCGAGGGGCGTCCACGCCGCATCTCCGCGCCATCGATGATGTCATCATGCACGAGCGTGGCCGTATGGATGAATTCGACGACGACGGCGAGCCGGATCGCCGAAGGTGTGATGGGACGTCCCCAGAGCTTCGCCGACAACAGCAACAACGCCGGTCGAATGCGCTTCCCTCCACCGTCCTTCACATATCGTCCGATCTCGGCGATCAGGGGCACCTCGGAAGCGATTTGGCGAGAGAACTCATGCTCGAACGCGGCCAGCTCCTCGCGAACCAGGACGAAGATCTCCGATGCCGAAGTCGTCCCCGCTCGGGTCGCCCGCTCCAGATTATTCGCCCCCTGTTGTGTCATCTGCATGCCTCGAGAGAGGAATTCACTTTAGCACAGGACCGACAGACAGACCAAGCGGCTTCACTCCTGGTACCAACTCGCGGAGAAGCGCGGTCGAACGGGCCGATCCTCGAAGGCGCCGCGCGTCAGGATGATCTCCGGCGATGCCCCATCGCCGAAGATGACCGTGACGAGATCGAACCGATAAGCGGCAGACCCGAGACGTAGCCAATGGCGATAGGCGCGCGCGGCACGAGAGAGCGCGCGACGCTGACGCCGATCCACACCCGCCTCAGCTCGCGCGATGTCTTCGGATGTCCGCGTCTTCACCTCCACGAAGACGAGCACGTCGCCATCGTAGGCAACGATGTCCAGCTCCCCAAGAACGAGCGCTCCTCGGAGATTCCGCCCGATGGGGAGGACGACGTTGGTCGCGACGATGTGATACCCCTCGCGTCGCTTCAAAAATTCGAGGGCGAAGCGCTCGCCGAGCGCTCCGAGATCCGCAGGCGTCCGTTCGCCGGCCTTCATTCCACGCGCCTCCACGTCATCAGCAGGCGTCGTCCGCGCACCTCCCATTCTACGCTCAACGTCTCTCGATTCAGCCGCACGTTCTGGAAAATTTGCGGTTCGCCCGTCATCTGTGGGAAAAAGGCGAAGACGGGGACAAGATAGAGACGATCTCCTTCGCGACGGTACTCCCCTACGCTCCCCTCGACCTCGCGCACCAGCTCCAGCAATTCCCTCTTCGAATAATCGGTGAGCGGCTTCTCGCGTGGCGGACGGCGATCTGGCGCGACCACAAAAAGCGCGAATCGCGAGCGCGTGAAGAGCAGCATCGCGCCTTGCGACAGCCGACGTCCCGTCGCAAGGTCTTTCGCCGATTCGAGCAGCCACGCTCCCTCCAGAGAGGCGCCTTCGGCAGTCGCGACCGATGGCGTTGGCGTCGCCGGTCGCACGTTCAAATCCACCTGTGCGATGCGCCATCCGCTGCGTTGTCGCTCCAGCAGAAACGAGGCATAGCCCGTGTAAGCGAGCGCCATCCCGTGCGCCGTCTTCTGCACGTAGCGCGCTTCCGCCTGCGCCCACGCGACGGTGCCCAACACGCGAAGCTCGATGTCCTCCAACTGCAGCTCGGCTTGAGGGAAATGCTGAAACACGACGCGCAGATGCTCCAGGACGTCCTCGATCCCTCGATCCCGTCGCCCGAAGCTGAGCATCACGATCCCGGGAGCGCACGCTTGTCGCAGCGCCTCTGCATCATTCCGTTCCCATCCGCGGCGAAACATCTCGATGAGACGACGCACCTCTCCTTCCGGGGGAGCGGGACGCGGACGCTGCACTTCGCCCGCTGCTGCGAGAGACATCAGCCACAAGATGCTACCGATCACCCACCACATCTTCGCGCTCTGACCTCCTTGTTGGCTTCGCGATGAGTTCTCGATATGCCCAATAATGAGCCAGGACACGTTGCACGTACATCTTCGTCTCGCGGAATCCGATCTCGCTGATGAACCGATCGGGATCATCCGAGCGTGCGCGGGCAAGCCATCGAAGCGCATTCTCCTCACCAGCATTGTAGGCCGCGAGGATGAGCGGGAGTTGTCCGGAGAACCGGCGCACATGCTCCTCCAGCCACACGCCGAGTAGGCGGAGGGAGATTTCCGGACGATACGCGTCCTGATCCTCGAACGACTGAAGGCCCGCTCGTTCCGCCAACCGCCGCGCCGTCTCTGGGATGAATTGGGCGAGACCGCGCGCGGCCGCCGGCGACTTCGCGTCCGGTCGGAATCGGCTCTCCTCCCGGATCATCGCGAGGGCGAGCGCCGGATCCAATCCACGTCGAACGATGTGCTCGTGAAGCCACCGGCGATAAGGCACAGGATAGAGCAAGCGTGCTACCTCCGTCGGCAACTGATCAAGCGGATGGTCCTTCGGAATGAGCGGGGCCAGATGCGTTTCCACCAATCGCAACGCTTCATAGGCGTACCCCCCGCGCTCGAAGAAAACGGCGAGCCTGTAAAGCTGCCAGAGATCGAGGGCACGCGCACGAGCGGTCGACTCTCGGCGCGACGACGCTCGCGGGATCACCCCTTCCCATCCCCACGCTTCGGCGAGTTCCCACGCGCCTTCATCATAGATCCCGAGGCAGAGCAAGGCTTCGGCGCGGGCGCGCTGAACATCCATCGTCGCGCGCGGGCGCGTCGAAGCATCACACGCGAGGGCGAGCTTCGCCTGCTTGAGGAGGGACGCGTATCCGGGAACGGGAAGCCGCGCGAGGACGACGTTGAGTTGACGCCGCAACTGCTGCCGCGTCGGTTCATCGTGGGCGAGTCGAAGCGCGTGCTGAAAGTTCGTCTTCGCCTGCAGATAGTCGCGCCGGAGCAGGGCCGAGGACGCCCGCGCGTTCCATCTCAGAAAGTGCCGTCGGACAATCTCCTTCGCCCGAGGATGCTCCCACAAAGCGCGCAAACGTTCCGTCGCTCGCCGCCCGTAGTACGAACCGCGCTCCTCGGGCAGTGAGAGATAGATGCTGATCGCCTCGTCCCATCTCCCCAACGCTTCTAGGACGCGCCCTCGCCAGTACATGACCTCTTGACGATCGGGCATCTGCGGGCCCGTCTGATTGAGATCCTCTCGAAGCAGCTCATCGAGAACAGCCAATGCAGCAGAGAACTCACCTCGTCCGATCCGGATGCGCGCTTCGGAGAAAAGCGCGGCGATGGCCGCCGGCCGTCCGGCGAAGCGCGAGCGCGTGCGCTGGCACCAGAGCAACGCCTCCTCCTCGCGCCCCGCCGAGCGCAAAGCGTCAATCAGATTCACATGCGCGCCAGCCAATGCCTCGCTCTGAGGATAAGCCGCGATGAACGCTTCGTAGCGCGCGATGGCCGCTGACCAGCGTCCGGCTCGCGCGTGGGCATGCCCAACGAGATAAGCCCCTTGCTCCCCCTCAGGCGTGTGCGGAAAGCGCTCGGCGACACGTTCGAACCACTCAACGGCGCGATCGAATTCGCCCTCGGCATAATAGCTTCGTCCGATCTCCAGGAGCGCTTCCGGCACCCGCGCGTGATCGGGGAATCGCGCGATCAATTGCCCATAATGCCCTCGCGCTTCCTCGAACGCGCGGTTCATGCGATAGAGGCGCGCCCGTCGCCGATGCTCTTCGGGAGTCAACTCGATTTGGCGCGCTCGATCCAGCGCATCGAGTTCTCGAACGGCTTGCAGCGCGACCTCGTTCGGCGATCCCAGAAGGTCCTCAGAACGGATCGGACGAGCGGCGCTCGATCGCCCAGAAGCGGATCGTTCATCCGAGAGGGTTAGCAAGAGCGCGCGCGCTTCCTCCATCCGTCCTCGGCGCGCATGAGCCCGCGCGATGTTCAATCGCGCTACGGGAGCAAATTCCGGAGAATGAGCGGCGAACTCCTGATACCGTTCGATCGCTTCCTCCCATGCCCCACGACGCCACGCATTCTCCGCGAGCCGCCACCGGATGCGTTCTTCGAGCCAGAAGGCTGGTCGGCTCTTCAAAGCCTGAAGCAAGAGGGCGCGCTCTTCCTCCCAGGCGCCTCTCTCGCGCGCGATCTCCGCCAGATGCCACGCGGCATATGGACTCAAGAGCGTGGTCGACTCCAGCACGCGGTGGAACGCCCGAGCAGCGCTCTCCAGATCATTCATTCGTTGTCGCAGTCGCGCTCGCGCGTATTCGTAAACGCCCTTGGGGAAGAGCGTGGGCGCTTCGCGCTCGATCTCTCGCAGCAGGCGTTCGGCCTGGGCGAACTCCTCCCGCTCTACGAGCTGCTGCAATCGTTCGCGCTTGGCGAGAACCTTCGACGTCGCCTCCCGCGACGCGCCCACTATCCTCGTAGTTGGCCAGGTGAACGAACCGACGATCACAACGAGGCCGAGGAGTAGCATGGCGCGCCGTTGACTCGTATCCCTCCGCTCGCGCGCGCCGTTCATCCCATCGGCTGGAATGCTTCTCTTCACCTTCCGGTCATCGCTCGAACCGGGCGACTTGAGAAAATCGCCTGGGCCGTGTTTAATATCCGACTAATCGCCGTGTCATTATACCATCGCTGGATGCCGATGGGCATAGGAGCGAAACGCGACGAAGGAGCAGTGACCATGCCCACGCGCGAAGACGCGTACGCGTTGCTCTGCGAGTATACGAAGAGCGAGAGCTTGATCAAGCATGCCCTCGCCGTTGAGGCCGTCATGCGCGCGTTCGCGCGGCACTATGGCGAGGACGAGGAGACGTGGGGGATCGCGGGCTTGCTGCACGATTTCGACTACGAGCGATATCCGAATCCTCCCGATCATCCCCTGCGCGGAGCTGAGGTGCTGCGCGAGCGCGGGTATTCGGAAGAGATCGTGCGCGCTATCCTCGGGCACGCCGATTATACGGGGGTTCCCCGCGACACGCTGCTGGCGAAGGTCCTTTACGCCGTGGATGAGCTGACGGGTTTCATCATCGCCTGCACACTCGTGCGCCCATCGCGGAGTTTGGATGATCTGCCTGTCGCCTCGGTCAAGAAGAAGCTCAAGGACAAGGCCTTCGCGCGCGGCGTGGATCGCGCCATCGTCTATCGTGGTGCCCAAGAGTTGGGCGTGGACCTGGACGAGCTGATCGCCTTCATCATCTCGGCTCTGCGCCCCATCGGCGAACAGTTAGGGTTGAATCGATTGTCTTCGGAGGAGACAGCTACCTCATGACCGCACAGAGACTCGATGGCGCAGCGATCGCCCAACAGATCAAGAGCGAGGTCGCGCGAGAAGTCGCGGCGCTCGCCGAACGCGGCATTCGCCCTGGTTTGGCCGCGATCCTCGTTGGCACGAATCCCGCTTCCCGCGTCTACGTCAACAGCAAGGTGAAGACCTGTGGGGAACTGGGCATCTATTCCGAGAAGCACGAGCTGCCGGAGACGACGACGACCGAGGAATTGCTCCACCTGATCGCTCGCTTGAACGCTCGCGAGGACATTGACGGCATCCTCGTGCAACTGCCCCTGCCGCGCCATATTGACACGCAACGGGTGCTCGACGCCGTGGATCCCGCCAAAGACGTGGACGGCTTTCATCCGGTGAACGTCGGGCGCCTGGTGCGGAATCAAGAGGCGTTGGAGCCATGCACGCCCGCAGGCATCATCGAGCTGCTGGAGCGCATGCGGATCCCCATCGAGGGACAACGGGCTGTCGTCATCGGACGCAGCGATATCGTGGGGAAGCCGCTGGCCTTGATGCTCCTGCATCGGCATGCGACGGTCACGATCTGTCACAGTCGCACGCCGCACTTGGCGGAGATCGCGCGCCAGGCGGACATCCTCATCGCCGCGATCGGACGAACGGCTCTGGTCACTGCCGAATATGTCAAGCCCGGTGCCGTCGTCATTGATGTGGGCATCAACAAAGTGACCGATCGCGCGGAGGTCGAGCGCTTGTTCGGACCGGACGAAAAGCGCTTGGGCGAACTGGAATCGAAGGGATATACGCTCGTCGGGGACGTGCATCCGACGAGCGTCGCAGCCGTCGCCGGCTACCTAACACCGGTGCCCGGAGGTGTTGGCCCACTCACGATCGCCATGCTCATGAAAAACACGGTCAAGGCCGCGCGATGGCGACGGGCGGCGGTTCGTTCGGCGACCGCCTGAGCGTCCCATTTCACACCGGAGGACGAGCCATGCGACGCGTGCCGCGAAGCTTGCGTGAGTTCTGCGCCGCGCAAAAGATCATGCGCTTGGCGTTCACTGATGCTCGAGGATACCCCCATGTCCTCCCCCTCTGGTTCGTCGCCATGGGGAACGAGTTCTTCTTCGGCACGGACCGCGAGAGCGCGAAAGGACGCGCCATTTTGAAGAATCCTCGGGTCGGATGGGTCATTGATGGGGGGACGAGCGTGCGCACATATAAGGGTGTCTCCTTCTGGGGTCGGGCGGAGGAGGTCACCGATCCGCGTCTGTGGCGCAAAGTCTGGCGCGCGTTGGGCACGAAGTACTATGGTTCACCCAAGAGCCGCGCCTTCCAGCAACTGTACACGCCGGAGACGCTCATCATTCGCCTGAAGCCCGAAGGGGTCTTCTTCTGGGACTACAGCGCCGAATGAACGGCTCGTTCCTCTCCCTCGCTCGAGGGAGCGCGAGGCTTCAGCCGTCGGAGAAGCGCAGCGGGTTCACCGGGCGATCGTTCACCCGCACCTCATAATGGACATGGGGACCGGTGGATCGCCCCGTGCTCCCAGCCCGTCCGACGATCTGACCGCGCTTGACCGTTTGCCCCACGCGCACGGTGATCCGCGAGAGATGCCCATAGAAGGTCGTGAGGCCGTTGCCATGATCCAGGATCACGAGGTTCCCATATCCGCCCCAATAGGCGGCGAAGACGACCGCCCCGTCAGCCGTCGCGCGCACCGGTTCTCCGTGCCGCGCCTCGATATCCACACCGGTGTGGAATTCGTATCCCTCGCCGAAGGGATTCCGCCGAATACCGAACCGAGCATTCAACGGGCCTTCGATCGGCCATCCGCGCGGCGTCCGACTACGACGTTCGCGCTCGCGCTCCAAATGCACACGAAGGGTCTTCAATGTCGCCTCGACGCGGGCGATCTCGTCCGCGAAGAATTGCAGCTCATGAGGCCCCCCCTTCCCGCCGGCAGGGTTCGAAGTCGTCGGCTCAGGATCAGCGTTCTCGACTTCGATCCCCATTTCCCGAACAGTCTGCCGCACTTGATGCGCTTCGGCCTCGAGAGAGGCAAGGCGCGATTGCAACGCATTCAGTTGCATGAGATATTCGCGCTTGAGCGCTTCGTTCTCCCGCTCGATGCGCGTGTATCGCACGAGCATGACGGCTCGCCGCATCACCCATACGCCCGCCGTACTGAGGAGGCCAAGAAGAATCACACCGCTCAAGAGCGCACCGTACAAATGCTTGTGGTGAATGACGATCTTATAAAAGCGCGAACTCGTGGCGGGCGCGATGATCAGCGTATAGAATGCATCTCGGCGCATACAGACACCTCCTTGCCCTCGATTTTTCCCAAGCCACCCGCTGCGCGTTCGGACGGGACGCGGCCTAGGATAGCACGACTTAACAGAAAGGACAAGGGGGATTTTTGCTCACTCTGAGCGTTGCAGCTCGCGCGCGATCTCCCGCGCGATCGCGCGCGCTTGTTCGATCGCCTCCGGGGGCAGCGAGATCGCCGCGACGGCGGCATGACCGCCTCCGCCATAGCGCTCGCAGATCTTGGCCAAATTATGGCGGCGCGGATAGGGCGCCCATGGATTCGAGCCCACCGAGATTTTCGCCCGCACGGGAGAGAGGCTCACGCCGATGCTGTACGTCACATCCGGGCAGAGGTAATAGGGGATGAACTTGTTGTACCCCTCCAGCCCGTATTCGCTCACGTCGAAGTAGGCGACGCCACGCTCGCACCGCACGACGCGGCGAATGGTCTCAATAGCGCGCTCGTGCCATTCCGCTAGTGGCCCGAGCAACTCGGCGACCGGAGGCTCTTGAACGACCTCCGCGAGCGTCTTCTCCTGCAGCGCGCGGATCAATCGCTCCGCCAGGTGATCGTCTCGTCCAGCTTCGACGACGAGCATCACCTTCATGGCCGGTTCGCTCAGATCAATGGCCGCTTGCGGATTCGGATACTGAGCGCCATCAATGATGTCCGCCCACCGAATCACTTCTTCCAGCGGCGTCGGATCGAAGCCGAAGCGCGACGCCGTGATGTCCGCGACCAGCTTCGTGCACGATTTGTAGCTCGGATCGAGGAACTTCTTCCCACTGCGATCTCGACGGAAATGGGCCTCATCCTCCGGCGAGAGGAATGCGCTGTCGTGGTGATCGAACCACCAGGTCAGGCGGTCGGAGCTGCTATATTTGAAGTCCACGATAGCGTTCTCGTCCCCATCGAAGAGCGAATCGTCGAAGAGGCGACCCGCGCGATGCATCAATCCGGCATACGCGAATTCCGCGCGGGGATTCACGCGCTCCCGATAGAAGCGGGAGAAGACGACCGCCGACGCGATCCCATCGAAGCACCGATCGTGAAAGAGCACCTTCACGTTCATAGACCGACCTCGAACAAAGCGAGAAATGATACCGGGAATCCCTGCGAAGTGCCAACTCACTCCGGCACGGGAACCCAGAGCAACGCTCGGCGCATGACGCGGATCCCATTGGGATGGAGAGCCACGGCATATGGCTCGCACTCGCGCGCGTGCTCCAAAGCTCCACGCAAGAGCGCCTGGGCGCGCGCAGCGGCCGCCTCGTAGAGGCGTTCGAGCTCCTGCGCGAGCGACTGCAGCTCTTCCGGAACTTCCGCCGCGGCTGAGGCCTTTCCAAATTCCTCCTCGATTTCGACCGAGTGAAGAGCCGTCCCAAGCGGATGGTCCAACACCGTGCGATGCAACTGCGCCTCCACGCGCGAGATCATCCGCCGCCGCAGGACATCCAGTCCAATCCGCAGCTCATCCGGCACATCCATTGGCAGCGGCCTCTGTCGAAGTTGCTCCAACTGGATTTGGAACTCCCGCATCAGCTCCTTCAACGCCGGATGCAGGCGCTCGCGCGCTTCTTCCACGACGCGCTCCAAGAACTCCTCTCGACTCTCGTTCCATCGCGAATAGAGCCGCAGGTTCGGATTGTGATACAGCATCAACCGCTCCGAGCGCACCAAGTGGGCGATCAAGTCGTTCTCGATCTCCTCCAAACGCGCTTCCGTGAGCGTCACCGTTCCCTCGTAGGGCTGGACCTCCGGCTGCGGTGCCGTCCGCACCTGCTCCAGAGCAAGATCGTCCACAGCCGACACGCTCCAATCGGCCGCCGCCTCATCGTGCGGGAGCCACGTCGTATATCTCCGATCCTCCGAATGCACCAATTCGGCCCTCGGATCCCGAAACTCCAACAAGCATTCAAACAGAAGCGCCGGCCGATAGCGCCAGCGCACGGCGGCATCCCGCAGCAGCGATTCCTCCACACCGAGCCACAACTCCACAAGGCTTGGCGCCTTCGACATACCGCTTACGTCTCCTCGAGCACCCGCTCGACCTCGATCTTGGGCTCGACCACGAGCGAGCGCATCTCGCTCACGCGCACGAGCCCCGGTTTTGAGCAGGGAATTTTACTCACGAATTTGCGCTCTGTGTAGTTCACGACGACCTTGCTCGAATGGCGCGCTTGGCTGAAGAAAGCAGCCAATTGCGCTGCTTCGCGCAATGTGCGCGGCGGAACGGCCTGCCTCTTCGCTCGTCGAATGATGACGTGCGAGCCCGGATAATCGGCTGCATGCAGCCAGAGATCATGCGGCGCGGCCACCCGGAACGTGAGTCGTTCGTTGTCCGCCGCGCTCTTTCCGACGAGGATCTCGAATCCATCTGAAGAGCGAAAGCGATAGACGCCCGGCCATGACGCGCGCGTCCGCTTCTCGGTTTTCACCGCGGGCGGACGGTTCGTCCCGCTCGCAGGCGATGAGGAGGAGAGGCCGAGATCACGAGCGATCTCCTCTAGCACGACCATCTCATCGGCGACGACCGCGCGCTCGCGCGCACGCCGCAGTTCTTCCAGCTCTCGCTCGATGACCTCGCGCCGCGCGGCGATCATTCGCGTCCCTTGCTTGGCCTTGCGATACCGTTGGAAATAGCTCTCGGCCGCCTGCTGCGGCGTCGGCGCAGCGGCCGGGATTTCGAGGATGGGCTGTTCGGGATCAAAATAATCGGTCACCAGGAAGCCGGAGGCCGTGCGCACGGCCGTCTGCGCATTCGCCAAAAGAAGCTCGCCCCATCGGCGCCATCTCTCCGGATCGCCGAGCGCGCGCTCATCCGCTTCCAAACGCTCGCGCAACCGCTCCCGCTTCTCGATCTGCGTGGCGAGATGGCGTAGCAGAGTCGTCTTCATCGCGTGGGCGCGCTCGATGCGGCGAACAAGGTCGTAGTAAAGCGCCGCCGCACGCGAGAACGATTCCGCTCGCGTCGCCGTCCAATCGCGCAGGTGGGTGAGGGGGATCGCCGACAATCGCACATCGCGCGGCGAAGCCTGCACCGGATTCATGCGCTCCAGGGGCTCGCGCGTGTAGAGAATTGGCTCCGCAGGGCGACGGATGAGATCCTCCACGACGCTCCGAAAGGCCGCATACGCGAGATCAGGCGATGGTTCCGCCGATCCGCTCATGTCGCGCCATCGCGCTTCGACCTCGGCGGCATAGAGAGGGCTGAACCCTTCGATCGTCCCCACGATGCTCTCGGCGAGCGACGGACCTCGTGCGAGGAGCTGTTGAAATTCCTCTCGACTGAGCGCCAGAGGATCGCGCTTCTCCGGCGCCGCCGGCGGAAGATACAGCGCGCCGGGTGCACAGCGCTCGTCATCAGAGGCGAGGAACCGCTCGCGAATGCATCCGGAGGCATCGAGGAGGAAGAGATTCGGCGTACGTCCGAAGAGTTCCGCCACGAGGACGACGTCAAGCGTGGGCGCGTCTTCCCCTTCCTCGGGCATCAGTTCATTCTCTTCCTCCCCTTCATCCCCCGCTTCGGAGACACGCGCCGATCCGCGAAAGAGGAATCGCACGATGCGATCGCGTCGCACCTGCGCGATCTCGCCCACGCGGGCGCCGCGGAGATACTTCCGCGCCAGCAGCAGAAAAGGCGTCGGCTCGACCTCTTCTCGAACCGGACGCTCAACCAGATATACGCGCGGCCAACGCGGTTCGACCGAGAGCAACAGCCAAAGGTTCGACGGACGCTGAGACGGCCGATAGAGTTTCAGAAGAAGCGTCCATGGGTCCCCCAATTGAATTTTCTCCACGCGCGCGCCGAGAATCGTCTCCGCGAGTTCCTCGACGAGATGAGACAGTGCGAATCCGTCCACGCCTTTTGTTTTAGCATAAAGCCGGGGGATCCGCGAAGTCTCCGACCTCAGGCAGACCGACGCCGAACCCGTCTCCGGCACGCGTCGCCGCCGATGCTCGCGGGTCCATCTCCAGCTTCAGCGCCGCGAGGGACGATAGAGCCAAGGCGCGTGCACTTCCTGGCTCTCGTACACGGACTCGGCGACTCGCTTCACGACGATCCCCGAGAAGAGGTCAGCGAACGTACGACGCTCGCGATTGAAGAGCGCCCAGAAGAATCCGAAGAAGAGGGGGATCGCTCCCAACACGGATCCAAGGACATGGCGCAGGGCCTGTCCGACCGATGGCACGTCCATCGTTCGCTTATTCAGAGCGAGGAGTCCGGCGATGGCCATCCCCACCGTGCGACCAGCCACGCTCAGCATAATCGTCTCGTAGAGGACGCCAATCCCGATCACGATGCCCACGAGCGCGAAGCGCACGAAGCGATGGGAGAAATCGCCGAAGATCAACTCAACGCTGGCGACAAAGGGAATGGCGCTGAAGAGGATCACTCCCAGATCGAGGAGTGCCGCGCCTATGCGCCGTCCGAGCGAAGCCGGAGCGATTTGCGGCTCCTCGCGAATGATCTCCTGCGGTTCCCTGCTTCGCGGGCGAAGGGAGACCTCTGGCCCCATTTCCCTCTCGGATGCCAGATCCCTGCCTTCTTCCAGCAAAAGCTCCTCGTCCGAGGGGAAGAGCGGTGTCGCTTCTCGCGCGGACTCTCGTTCACGCGGAGCGCGCGGTTGCACCTCAACCTCTGGGTGAGGCGAAGGGTTCACGACCTCTCCTCCCCTTCTCGGAGCCGGCGCCAGTTCATCATGGCGTCGCGCACGCGCCGCCACGGTCTCCGCAATGGCGTTACGTCGCTCTTTCTCCGGGTTCGCAGGTGGCGATGGCTCCGCGACCTTGCGCGCGGATTCTCCCTCGCTCCCGCGCCGCTCGCGAATGGCTCGCACGCGTTCTCGAAGCTGCTCTCGCCACTCCGGAGGACCCGAGCGCTCTTCCGCTGAAGAGTCGTCCGAGGAGTCTGGCACAGGCCGGTTGGAAGCGACGTCGCGTGCCCGCGCTCCCGGAAAAGGGATCACCACTGAACTCGCAGTATGCGCGCGTGCTCGATCGTCCGCTCGCTCGTGCGCCTGTGCCGAAGGAGCTGTCGTTGGAGAGAGCTTCGTCCCGCAGTACCGACATGTCGCCTGAGCCGCCGATTGAACAAAGCCACATTTTGGACATCGCATAGCTTCTCATCCCTGCCCGAGCCAGAAGTCGGACGTTCAACTTGTCGGCTAGCATGGTAGCAGAATTCGCTCGCCGAGGCAATCGAATTTTTCGCCCAGGGACCTTCCTCAACGTGCTCGACCCCCTCTCGAAGCGCGACGCGACGATGAAGTCCTCCCCTCCAATTCGTCCGCCAGCGGTCCGGCATCGTAGAGCTTGCGCAAGGCTTCGATAATCGCAGCGCTATGCACGGCTACGGCGCGATTCGTCTCCTCGATGTAGACGAAGTTCCCGACCAAGCTCTCGATGTTCCCATCGAAGATGACGCCCACGAGCTCGCCTTGCCGATTGATCACCGGAGAGCCGGAGTTGCCCCCGGTGATGTCGCACGTGCTCACGAAATTGAGCGGCGTCGAGAGATCGAGCCGATGGCGTCGCGCCCATATTCGAGGAGGGAGATGATACGGCGGCTTCTGATCGAAGCCATGGGCGCGATCGAAGAGCCCGTAGAAGGTCGTCTTCGGCGGCGCCTGCGTGCCGTTCATCGGATAGCCACGAACCGTCCCATAGGAGAGGCGCAGCGTGAACGTCGCATCGGGATAGACCGACTTGCCGAAGACGGCGAAGCGCGCTCGACCGATCTTCGCGGCGGCGGCTTCCCGAACGCTCGCCACCTGTTCCTCGAACCAGCGTTGCATTTGGCGAAGGATCGGATCCACGCGTCGTGCCCATTGAATCAAGGGATCCGACGACGCCGCCACAGCCTCTTCCCCTCCTTCGAGAAGCGCTCGCCGCACGGCGGGATCCGTCAGGCGCGTCCCTCGCATCAGCTCTCGTGCGACGATCTCCGGCGAGCGTCCACCCAAAGCAGCCTGAATGAATGGATCGTCAGGTCCCAGCTCCTCCAGGGATTCCTGCAAGCTCGCCGCCAGTAAGACTTCCTCAAGCTTGGGGAAGATCGGCGCCGGCGAGAGCAATCGAAAGCGCACCGCCTCCAACTGCGCATCATGGAATCCCGGGAGCCGCTCGGCGTCAGGCTTCTTCACTTCCACGACGTAGCGCACGAGCGTCAGCGCGTGTTCGACCAATTCGGAGAAGCTGCGACGCACGGAACGGTAGAGCCATGGCACGGCCTGTTCGCGATAGCGCGCCTCGGCCTCCGCAATCTCTTCCCACGCCGTTCCGTATTCCGCTTGCCATTCGGGTCGGCTGGCCACGCGCGCGCGGAATTCCTGCTCCTGCTGCCGTTTCCGCTCCATGAGCGCCGGATCGCGCAGGCCATTCCATTCGCCCATGTAAGCCTTCAAGGCGTTCTCCAAACTGAAGATCAGCTCCGCGGCCTGCCGTGCTGGCTCCGGGCCTTGCGCGGCATACTGTCGCAACACCTGCAACCGATGTCGAAGGGTCTTGATCGTACGCGGATAGGTGACGTCTCGCAGCGTCTCCAACTGCGCCACCGTCAGCAAGCGACTCGTCCGCCCGGGATGGCCGGAGACGAAGACCAATTCCCCCTCGCTCGCTCCTCGCGAGTTCCATCGCAAATAATGCGTTGAGCGAAGGGGCTGCCCGTTCTCGTAGACGCGAAAGAGCGCGAAATCGAGACAGTAGCGCGGATACGTGAAGTTGTCGGGATCGCCGCCGAAGAAGGCGATCTGCTGCTCCGGCGCGAAGACCAATCGCACATCCGTGTACCGCTTGTAGCGATAGAGCCAATATTCGGCCCCGTGGTAGAGCGCGACCACTTCCGAATGGAGGCCAGTGGCTTCGCGACTCTCCCGCTCGATGCGCGCGATTTCCGCCCGCCGCGCCTCGAAAGCTTCGCGTTCGCTCATGCCGGGCCGAACGGCCGCCCGCACCCGCGCCGTCACCTCCTCCATGTGCACGAGGACGTCGAGAGCGAGATCCGGGCACTTCAGCTCCTCTCGTCGCGTGCGGGCGTAGAAGCCATCGCGCGCGTAGTTCTTCTCCGGCGTGGAGAGTTTCTGCAGCTGCGTGAGGGCGACATGATGATTCGTGAGCACGAGCCCATCCGGGCTCACGAACGCTCCCGATCCGCCGTCACTGAATCGAACACTGGAGAGCCGAATGTGATCGAGCCACTCGCGCGTCGGTGTGAATCCATAACGCTCTTTGAGCTGCGCCAGGGGGGGATTATCGAACGTCCACATCCCCTCATCCGCCCACGCGAGTGCCCGCCCCCACAAGCTGACAGCGAGGATGAAGAGCAGCATTCGATGAAATGTCGAGGAACGTCGCCACACCATCATCATCACCTCCTCCGAATCCCCCGCGCTCCCTCACCTCGCGGAGCACGAGGGGTCATCGCGTCGGCCTTCAACCCTAGCAAAGCCCCTTCCGGCAGTCAACGCAATGTACTCGAAGAGGCTCGACAGGGAGATCGCGCGCCGACGTGCATCGCGCATCTGCTCTGGGCTAAAATCCCTTCTCGCGCCGATGGCGCGCATTGGCGATGAACGCGGAAACTCCACACTCGCTCAGTCAGGTCGCTCCGCCGATTGCGGAAGAGACAGCGGGGCGCGTCACCCGCTCGGCCGGCGTCGTGAGCCTGGCCGTCATGGGGAGCCGCCTCTTGGGCCTCGTCCGCGAACAAGTCTTCGCCGCTGTCTTCGGCGTCGGCATGCACTCGGACGCTTTCATCGCTGCCTTCCGTATTCCGAATCTGCTGCGCGATCTGTTCGCTGAAGGTGCCTTGAGCGCGGCCTTCGTCTCCACGTTCTCGCAACGCCTCGTGACCGAGGGGGAACGTGCCGCCTGGCGATTGGCGAACCTCGTCTTCAATGGACTGCTGCTCGTCCTCACCGGAGTGACCCTCCTCGGCATTCTCCTGGCGCCGCAGATCGTGGGACTGATCGCGCGCGGCTTCGAAGCGATCCCGGGCAAGATGGCCCTCACCATCGAGATGACGCGCCTCATGTTCCCATTCATCATCCTCGTCGCGATGGCTGCTGTCGCCATGGGCATCCTCAACAGCAAGGATCGCTTCGGCATCCCGGCTTCCGCTTCGACGTTCTTCAACATCGGCTCAATCCTCGGCGGCGTGGGATGTGCTTACCTTCTGGATCCGAGCTTCGGCCCTCGCGCCATCATCGGATGGGCCATCGGGACGCTCATCGGCGGCGCGCTGCAGTTCCTCATTCAGGTCCCTTCGCTTTCCCGCGTAGGATTTCGGTACGAGCCGATCGTGGACTTCCGCGACGAGGGGGTGCGGCAGATCCTCCGGCTCATGGGACCGGCCATCATCGGAGCCGCTGCCGTTCAGGTCAACGTCTTCGTGAATACGAACTTCGCCTCGTACTTGGGCGATGGGCCGGTCTCCTGGCTGAATTATGCCTTCCGCCTCATGCAATTCCCCATCGGGGTCTTCGGCGTCGCCATCGGCATGGCCACTTTGCCCGCCGTCTCTCGGGCCGCCGCGCGGGGAGATCTCGCGGAATTTCGACACACGCTCACCGCGTCGCTGGGCTTGGTCTTCTTCCTCTGCTTCCCTTCGGCCTGCGGATTGATCGTGCTCGGCGAGCCAATCATCCGCATGATCTATGAACACGGCCGATTCACGGCTTTCGACACGGAACAAACGGCCACGGCGCTCGCCTTCTATGCCATTGGCTTAACCGGATACGCCGCGATCAAGGTGCTCGCTCCCGCCTTTTATGCCCTGAATGATGCGCACACCCCGATGCGCATCAGTCTCATCTCGATTGCGACCAATTTCACGTTCAACTATCTGCTGGTTCGCCAACTCGGATTCGGACACCGCGGGCTCGCGCTCTCCACCTCACTCGTCGCCCTCTTCAATTTCCTCGCACTTTTCGTGCTCATGCGACGCAGGATCGGCTATCTCGAAGGACGACGCTTGCTGGAATCGCTCGGGAAGATCGCGCTCGCTTCGGGCGTGATGGCGCTCGTCTGCGCGATGAGTTTTCGCGAACTGGAGGTGCATTTCGGGCGAAGCGGTCTCGCCGGGCATATGCTCACGGCTTTGGTGCCCATCGGACTGGGGATGATCACCTTTTTCGCGGCGTGCTGGGGGCTTCGAGTGAAGGAACTCGATATGGCTCGCACGGCGCTTCAGCGTCTCCGCTCGCGCTGATGAGCGCTGCTCGCTCAACCATCTCCAGCGAGGATGGCGAGAACAGCTTCATTCCACCCCGCCGGTCCGATGCCGGAAGTGACGCGCGCATGTGGGACGAGCCGAAGCACTGCCGGATCGGGCTCCCCGGAAGGTCGGCGCACGAGAACGGGCAGATCCACTTCGGCGAGCATCGGCGCATCATTTTCGCTGTCGCCGAGGCCGACGGTGAAGATCGCGCCGAATCGGCGTCGCAAGATGTCCGTGAGCGCGCGCACGGCGCGCCCTTTGTCGCTCGCCCCTACGAGATGAAAGTATCGTCCGCCGCGCATGAGGCGAAGACCGTGTTCGGCGACGATCGTCGCCATCTGCGAGAGCACCTGCGGATCGTCGCTCTCCAGGCGAAACGGCTCGTCGAATTCGCGCCGCATCGCCCGCTGCGCCTCTTCAAGACTCAAGCCGCATTCCCGAGCGATCGCTTCGGGCGCGAGGTCGCTCCATCCCACGACAGGCACCGCGAGACGCTGTTTGAGATCGGCCAAGCACGCCAATAACTGCGCGCGGGGAGTGCCCAGTGCGATCCGCACCCACGAGCCGCATGGCTCGGCCTCGGGCACGAGCGTCGCGAATTCCTCGCGCGGGAGATAGATCGCTCCGCCATTCTCGACGATGAAGGGCGCGCGTAGACCCAAAGCCCGACCAATCGGCTCCATCTCAGCTCGCGTCTTGCTCGAACAGAGCACTAGCAGCGCCCCGCGCGAGCGAATCGCTTCGAGTGCCGGACCTGCCGCCTCGTGCGAGTACGTCTCCGCATCGAGCAGCGTCCCATCCAAATCTGTATAGAGGACCAATCGCCGGTCCCGTGTCGGGCCCTTCATGAATTATCCTCGCGAACGACCTCAAGCAGTTCGTCGAAGAATTCGGGCAAGGCCGCCGTCACCCGATTCCAATTCGGGATCAACGGCACGCCGAGCGGATCCTCCATGAAGGCCTCCGCCGCCAGATGCAACGCGCGAGCGAACGCTTCGACGGCGACCTCCTCCTCGTGCCGATCGAAGACGAGACCATTGATCAACGCGTCGGCATGATAGCGGGAGATCATATCCTCGGCCGTGCGAATATATGTGGAGCGCAGCGTGCGGAAGGCTCCCGAAGTGAACACCACTCCTTCGGCCGAGAGCGTGCGAAAGAGCGTCTTGGCGATGTCCACGGCCATCTTCATCAGCCCGCGCGTCGGATCATCGGGCGACAGGACTTGATGCTTGTGCTCATACGTCTCGCACAGCTCCACTTGACAGATGCGCCGGACGGCACGATTCCGATAGATCTCGGCGAGCACGCCCACCTCCAAACCCCAATCGCCTGGGATGCGATTGATGCGCGCCAGGTCGGCCATCATCGCGAACTCTCCGGCGAGGGGATAGCGAAAGCTGTCCAGGAATTCGAGGAACGGCAGCGACCCGAAAATCTTAAGAAGCGAGCGGACAAGCGGCGTGACGAAGAGCCGCGTCACGCGCCCGTGCAGGCGATCGGTGACGCGCGCGTAATAGCCCTTGCAGAACTCGAAATCAATGTTGGGATTAGCGACCGGATAGCATAATCGCGCCAACATCTCGCGCGTGTAGGTGAGGATGTCACAATCGTGCAGGGCGATGACGTCGCTCTTGCCGCTAGCGAGCACATAGCCGTAAGCCATCCAACAGGAGCGCCCTTTGCCATCGGCGCCAACAGGCAAGCCGTTCTCCTGCAGTTTCTCGTACAGCTTCTGGAGGCGCGGCCCATCGTTCCAAATGAAGATCACCTCTTGAGGAAGACCGGCCATCATTTGGCGCGCGCGAGCATACTGCTCCGGCGTCGCCTGGCTCATCGTGACGACGATCTGTCGCAGGTACGGAACCTGACGCAATTCCTCGATGATGCGCGGCATGGCCGGCCCCTCGAATTCGCTGTAGAGCGCGGGCAGAACGAGGGCGATCGGTCGTTGCTCGGCATATGTCACCAGCTCGCGCTCCAATCGTTCCAATCCGCCCGGCACCAACCGATGCAGCGTCGCAATGACTCCCGTTTGATGAAAATCGGCCATTCTCTCCTCCTTCCTCCGCAAGCGGGCGACGCGAGTCACTTCTGGTTCAACGACCGGCCGCCTTCGCTTCGGACTTTCTCCTTGCGCGATACGATCGAACTCTCCTCAGATGTGGCTTCCATCGGCTCCGACGAATGTTCTGCCGAAGCCGCCCGCTGCTTTTTATTTTTCCAAATCAGGAAGGCGATGCCGCCATAGAAAGCGGCGACCAGCAACAAGACGACGATGATTTCGACATTCATGCGCCCCTCCTACATCAAGACCTTCGCTCCGAGCGAAGGAGCACGCGGCTGATTCACGACCGCGAGCTGATGAATTCGCTCCCGAAAGCGAGGCGTTCATTCAACGCGGGAGGAGCGCGTTCGATCGGCTGGTGATAGGCGACAAGTTGAAGGAAAAGACCTTCGCGCTCGTCTTCGACGAACCCGCCGTTCGAGTTCAGTGTGAAGAGCCTGACGCGCGGCGGTAAGACGATGACCTGGCTCTGAACATGTTTCTCGGGTCGAGTGGGCCGAAGGATGGGCTTCGAGGGATCGCTCGAAGGAGAAGGCAACGTCCCAGACATCGTCCGGAACGGTCGACGGAGCCAGACGCCCTCACTCTCCTCTCCCTCGAGAGCAGCACCAACGAACGCGGGTACGAGCAAGAGGCAAAGGAAAACGCTCAGAAGAGATGGACGAATCTGCTCCCGGCGAAAGTTCCTCCGGCTCTCGTGAACCCGCATCGTCGCCTCGAGTATAGGGAGCGATGGCGACGTCTGTCAAGTACGTCCCTTCTTGAGGACGCGCGCGAGGATCAATCCATCGTGCGCGCACGCGAGGGAACGGTCGCTCATCCTCTCCATCGCTCCCATCCCGTCCCTTCGTGTCCGAAATGGAAGACCGCCGGATGCAGTGCCTCGGCGAGGATCTCCAGCGATTCGACCAAGCGCGGGCCCGGTCGGTTGAAGAATTGATTCCCATCGGCCAGGATGACGCGATCCGTGCGAACCGCCGTGAGTTGCGACCACTCGGGCCGACGCACAAGAAACCGCATCTCGCGGCGCGTGCGCGCGATATCGAATCCACACGGAGCGACGAAGAGTACGTCCGGATCCTTCGCCACCACTTCCTCCCACGCGATCCACGGCGAATGTCGGCCGACTTCGCCAAAGAGATTCACGCCTCCGGCCATCTCGATCAGCTCGGGCATCCAATTCCCCCCGGCCATGAGCGGCTCGATCCACTCGATGTAAGCGACCCTTGGCTTCGGGGAGAGCGAACGCGCGCGTTCGGCGATCCTCTGCATGCGCTCTTGCAGCTCGGCGACGAGCGCCTCGCCGCGTTCGGGAACTTCGAGCGCGCGCGCGACGCGCCGGATGTCCTCCCACACGTCCGCCAGGGCGTTCGGCTCCAGCGAGACGATGCGCACCGGCGCATCGAGCCAAGTGCAAACGGCTTCTTCCACGTCGCGCAAGCTGACGGCGCACACCTCACAATGCGACTGCGTCACGATGATGTCCGGGCGCAGCTCGCGCAGGCGCTCTTCGTGCACGCGGTAGACGGAGAGACCGTCACGCACGATCGCCTTCACTCGCGCGTCAATCTCGTAACTCCAGCCCTCGACCGGGAACTTCGGTTCTGTGCACATGGGCAATCGTCGAACGGATTCGGGATAATCGCACTCGTGCGATCGCCCGACCAAATGCTCTTCAAAACCGAGCGCGCAGACGATCTCCGTCGCGCTGGCGATCAGCGAGACGATGCGTGGCATGGCGCGCTTCCTCCTTCTCTATCAATGGCGGGAGCGAACACTCGCGCCCCGATCGGCTGGCCTTCTTTCGCAATCGAATCTCGAACAATTTCGGCCAAAGCTTGCCCGTCACGAAGAGCCGATCGCGCTCAGCATCATAGGCGATGCCGTTGAGCACGTCCACCGGGCGCGCGTGATCCTCTGCGCTCAGCAACCCGGTGAGATCAACCCATCCAAGAACCTGACCCGTCCGCGGCGAGATGCGCACCAGGCAGTCCGTCTGCCAGACGTTCGCATAGATCTCCCCGCGGATGTACTCCAACTCGTTCAAGAATGGCACGGGCCGACCTCGATCGCGAACCTCGAGACGTTTCACCTCGTGGAACGTCTCCGGATCCAAGAAATAGAGCGTCGCCGTCCCATCGCTTCGGATCAGCCATCGCCCGTCGTGCGTGAGCCCCCATCCTTCGGTCGCATAGGTGAACGTTCGCAGCACGCGAAACGTCTCTTTGTCGTACACGAATCCCGTCCGCTCGTGCCAGGTCAGTTGGATGAGCCGATCCCGCCAGATCGTCAACCCTTCGCCGAAAAATTCCACAGGCAGGCGATGAATCTTCACCACCTGTCCAGTCTCCAACTCGACCTTTCGCAGGGAGGACCGCCCGTGAAGTCCCGTGCTCTCGTAGAGAAATCCTCCTTCGTACACCAGCCCTTGCGTGAACGCCTCCGGATCGTGCGGATATACCCGAACGATCTCATAGCCGTAGAGAGGCGGAGCATCCTCCACAGCCTGCGGCGCGATCGGCCACGCCGTGAGAGGGAGAAACGCCAGGAATATCCCCCACAACGGGAACGCGCGCCCTCGCCATCGCGGACGCCGACTTCGCGCGCTCATGATCCCGCCTCCTTCGGAGCTGCGAGATGGCGCAGGAAGTAGTCGGTCATCAGCGTGAAGAGATGGATCCGCGCATCGGCCCCACTGATCCCATGCCTCTTCCCCGGATAGATCATCAGATCGAAGGGACGCCGCGCGCGGATCAAAGCGTCCACCAGTTGCACCGTATCTTGAAAATGGACGTTGTCGTCAGCCATGCCATGCACGAGCAAGAAGCGGACCTTCGCTTGAGCGGCATAAGTGATCGGCGAACTGAGCCGATACCCGTCGGGATTCTCCTGCGGGCGCTCCAGATAGCGTTCCGTATAATGCGTGTCGTAATTCCGCCAATCGGTCACCGGCGCGATGGCGATCCCCGTGCGGAAGACGTCCGGAGCGGTGAAGAGGGCCATGAGCGTCATGTATCCCCCATAGCTCCATCCCCAAATGCCGATCCGCTCCGGATCCACGTAGGGGAGCGATTTCAAATACGCGACGCCCGCCAGTTGATCTTTCAGCTCCCAATATCCGAGGCGCCGATGCAACTTCGCCTCCCACGCCTTCCCCCTTCCCCAAGAGCCGCGATTGTCCAAGCTGAAGATGAGGAATCCTCGCTCGGCCATGAGCTGATGCCACAGGAACCGATCTCCTCCCCACCGATTGACCACCACCTGCGCGCGCGGTCCGCCATAGACGTACACGATGACCGGATACCTCCTTCGAGGATCGAAGCCTTTTGGCTTGATCATCATGGCCGGCAGTGGCGTTCCATCCTCGGCGCGCACCGTGAGGAATTCGACAGGGCTCAGCGCGTATTCCTGCAGCTCCGCGACGACGTTCTCCTCGATGTACGCCAACCGTTCGCCATCGGCTCGATGGAGACTCAACCGGGGTGGCGTCGCGATGTTCGAGAAGAGGTCGAGATAATACTCGAAGGTCGGCGAGAAAGTGATCGCATGCCATCCCTCTTCCCTGGAGATTCGCGTCAATCCCGTCCCATCCAAGGCGATGCGATAGAGATGGCGCTCCATCGGGCTTTTCTCCGTCGCGGTGAAGTAGATGACGCCCCGCGCTTCATCCACGCCACACAGGACTTCCACTTGCCACTCCCCTTGCGTGAGTTGACGAATGAGCCGTCCCTCGATGTCGTAGAGGTAGAGATGGCGAAAGCCCGTGCGCTCGGATGACCAAAGGAATCGCCGACCGTCCCGGAAGAAATAGAGGTGATCGTGCAGATTCACCCAGTTCGGCTCCGTCTCCGTCAGGATGAGGCGCCCCTTCCCCGTCGTCACATCGAAGAAATAGAGGCTCAGCCGGTCTTGATCCCGACTTTGGATTTGGACGCTGAGCGTCTTGCTATCCGGCAACCACGCGACGCGCGGGATGTAGATGTCCGTCTCCGGCCCCGTATCCATCCACACCGTCTTCCCATCCTCGAGCGAGAGCACGCCGACGCGCACGATGGCATTCGGATCGCCCGCCTTCGGATACTTTTGCTTCTCGACCTCCACGTAGTTCGGCCGATAGTCGGGGATATGGAAATCCCTCACTGGGCGATTGTCCACCTGCAGATAGGCGAGGCGCCGCCCATCGGGCGACCACCAGTAGCCCGTGAAGCGATCCATCTCCTCTTGGGCGACATATTCGCTCACGCCATTTTGCACTTCGTCCATCCCGTCGAACGTGAGCTGTCGCTCTTGGCCGCTCTGCACGTCCACGAGGAAGAGGTTCCCCCTCTTGACGTAGGCGATGAAGCGCCCATCGGGCGAATACTTCGGATCGAACCGAGAGAGATCGCGCGAGAGCCATCGCGTGAGGCGTCGCGTCGCCCACTCGTAGAGGTAAAACTCACCAGCAATGGGGATGAAAATGTGCGTTCCCGTGGGCGACCAGAAATAGGTGGTGATGCCCGTGGCCGTCATCCGCAGACGCTCGCGCAAGGCTTCTTCCTCCGGCGAGAACTGCGGTCCCTCCGATACGAGGTCTTCGGCCTTGAGCAACACCGTGCGCTCTCGACGCGTGACGTCGTATCCCCAAAGGTCCATGACTTCAGTTCCGGCACTGCTGGCCAAATATGTGACCCATCGCCCATCGGGAGACCAGCGAAGGCCCGTGGGCACGCGCCCGCTCAGGCTCGGTGGGCTGAAGATGCGTTCGACCGTGAGCGTCCGTTGCTTCGGATGAACTGCGGCTGCGGAGCTTCCGCTCAATGCGAGGAGTCCAATCAGCCAGATGCTTTTCAACGCCCTCGGTGTGAGATGCCGCCTTCGCTCCATCTCCCCCCTCCTTGCAACACGCGGGGATGTTCATCCCCCAAGTTGAGATCCCATCTCGTAGATGATCGCGAGGCCAATTCCGAGGCTCATGATGCCGGCTAAGACGCGAAGCGCGTGATTCACGCGTTCGAATCGCCAGGCCGTATAGGCGAAGGGCGAGCTGATGAGCGCACTGATGAGCATCATGCCGGCGACCGAGCCGATCCCGAACGTCGCGAGATAGAGCACGCCGTGAAGGAGCGAGCGCAGTGAAGAAAGGAGCAAGACGGTGAGCGCGGCGCTCCCCGCTAATCCATGAACCATCCCGATCAGGAGCGAGCGCCACTCATATTGCCATCCGTGCTCGTGGTGATGATCCGGGCCGTGCCGGTGCGAATGCAGGTGAATATGTCGCTCCCCTCCGTGCTCGTGCACGTGGATATGATAGCGCTCGCGCGCGAACCGAAGGAGGAGTTGCAGCCCGAGGACCACGAGCATCACGCCGACGGCGAGTTCGAATCCGAGCGCGAGGCGCTCGGGGATCGTGAGCTTGAAGATCAGCACGATGAGGCCAGCTACTCCCAGCGTGATCGTATGCCCAATGCCCCAAAAGGCACCGACGCGCGAGGAGCGCCAGATGCTCTTGTGCTCCGCGACGATCGTGGAGACAGCCACGACGTGGTCCGGGTCTAACGCATGCCGCATCCCGGAGACGAAGCCGAGCGCGAGCACGAGGGCGAAGTGCGTCGTCTCCATCTTTTCCCTCCTTCCCCTTCGATGACCGCCGGAGTGAGGATTAAATCACTCGCCTCCCACGCGGTCAAGAAAAGCGCTCGACTCACGGTCGGCTGCTTCTCGGACGCACATGAGCGAGGCCGATGGCGACACGAGCTACGGGAAGATAGGTCGCCGCCACGCGTTGCAGATCGGCGGCGGTCACCGCTCCAAGCTTCGACGTCTGCTGCTCGATGAGTTGCGGACGCGCCGTCGCGAAGAAGGCGCGCGCATAGGCGAGCACCAGCACCGTGTGATCTTCAAACAGCGCGGCGCGTTCAACGAGGGCGCGCTGGATCGCGCGCTGCACGACCTCTGCGCCGAGCGGTTCCCTGGCGAGGCGCGCGATCTCTTGCTCGACGAGCTGACGCACGCTGGCCATCTGTTCGGGCGCGACGGCGATGGTGAGGGCGATCCTCCCTCCGAGCCGACGGGATTCCACGGAGACCTCCACCAAAGAAGCCGACGCTCCTTGCAACGCGCGCCACAATTCACTGCCCCATCCCGCTAAATGCGCGCGCAACACATCGAGCGCGGGCTCATCGTCGCTCAGACTCGATGGCCCAAGCCACGCCCAAGTTTGAACGATGGCTCGCTGCCCGATCTCCTCCGAGAGCGAGCGCGTTTCCGTCAGCGGCTTTGGCAGAGTAACTTGAAATGCGCGCGATACGTCCTGACGGCGAATCTCTCGCGCGACGATGGTCGAGATCAAGGCCGATCCATCCGTATCTCCGACGATGAGGACCAAGGGGAACTGCCGCGCGATCGTACTCGCATACCACCCACGCACCTGCTCGGGCGTGAGCGCACGAACCGATTCCTCCTCCCCAAGAGGCGATCGTCCATACGGCATATCCCCGTAGAGCGCGCGTACCGCCAAATCGCGAGCACGCTCGATCGGATCCACGCGTCGCGCGCGGATCTCCCAAAGCAATCGCGCTTGTTCTAGGCGAATCTCTTCATCGGCCAACGCCGGTCGCTCCAGAAGCTCCACCAGGAGCCGCAGCGCTGAATCTTGATTCCGCGAGAGGACCGTGAGCACGTAGCCGAAGAAATCGGGGGTGTTGACCAGGGCGATATCCGCGCCGAGCTGCTCGAGCCGCATGGCCACTTCCGCCGCTGAGAGGGACGCACGACCGCGCGTCCCGCGAAGGATCGCGCGCAACATCAGTTCGGTCAGGCCCGCCGTGGCGGCCGTCTCTTGCTGCCGACCGCCTTGGAAAAATACTCCGATGCTCAACAGCGGACGCGAACGATCTTCACGCACGAATGCGCGCGGTCCCTCGAACACGGAGAAATCGCGCAGGGGCTCCGGCTGAAGGGAGAAGACGATCGCTTCCCCCTCGCCTTCGTGCGCGCGACGCTCACCATGCGGCATGGTTGGGACTTCCGGGCTTTGCCCCACGCGCTCAGGGGCGATCTCTCGCTCCTTCACGCCCGGCACGTGCGCTACGATCCGCGCCATGATCCCCGCAGCGTCCGCTGAACCGGTGATCGAGCGCGGCAAATACGCGTGAAGCGTCATCTGCCCGATGTCGAGACATCGTTCCGCGAAGGCGCGCAGTTGCTCGGCCGTGATCTCCGCGAGGCGCGCGACGAAATGATCCGCGCGTCGAAAGTCTCCGGAAGCGGCTTCCTCCAAGGCCAACTCCGTGGCCTCTCCCACATAGGTCATCGTGCGCTCGAGCCACCACCGCTCCAGAAACGCGCGCGCGCGCTGCAGCTCTCCGGGCGAGAGTCGCAGACGCCGCAGCTTCTCCACCTCCTCCACATACGCCAACAGGAGGCGCTCTCGCTCAGCCGGATCCACGCGCCATTGCACAAGGAGGGCTCCTCGGCGCTCTCCGATCACGGGCTGAGCCTTGACCTCGGCGGCGACCCGTCGCGTCTCGCGCACGCCGAGCGCGAGGCGCGACGCGCGCCCTTGGGCGAGAACGGTCGTCAGCAAACGAAGCAAGAGCGGCCAATCTCCCTTTCGATCGCCAGAAATAATCCCGTCCGGGACTTCGTGCCAGAAGGTCATGATCGCCGGAAGGAGATCGCCGCGATCCTCACCATAGCGCAAGCTCGAAGACGGCGCGGCCGAAGAAGCGTTCTCTTGGGCACCAGGGGCTGAAGCTTTCATTTCTGAAGCTTTCACCTCCTCCGAGCGCGACTCCCCCGACGCTTGCGCTTGCGGTGAGGGCTCGGCTTTCCTCTCAACGTATGGCAGATCGCCGAAGAGGCGTTGCACGTCCGCCACGATGTCCGGCGTGTTGACGGCGCCAACGAGCGCAATCACCATCCGCTCGCCTCGATAGTACTGCCGATGGAAATCGGCGATGGCCTCTCGCGAGAGCGCGCGCAGCGCACTCTCTTGCTCGAGGAGCAGCGATTCTCCTCGCGCGAGCGCGTGCGCCCGATCGCGCGCGAACAGCTCGGGCCGATCCGACCGCACGCGCTCTTCTTGAAGGAGTCGCTCGATCTCCTGCCGCACTGCCGCCTCCTCGAAGCTGGGATGTTGGAGCCCATCGGCGAAGAGATCGAGAACCCGGCGGATCAGTTCCGGGGGAACGGTCATCCGAAAGAGCGTGTGATCAGCTTGCTCCTCCACAATCAGCTCACCGCCGAGCGCGCGAAGCTCCTCCAACGCTCGCAGACCGGGGCGCGCCGATGTCCCGCGAAAGAGCAAGCGCCCGACGAGCCGAGCGATCCCCGCCGGCTGTCCCGAACGCTCCGTCTTCACCACCACAGCGATTCCCACGAGCGGAAACCGATAGCGTTCTCGCACAATGAGCGTCAGCCCATTGCGCAATCGCACGCGCGTCGTGGCCTGCTCCGGGATAGTCAGCTCCTCGGCGATCTCGGCGCCCTTTTTTACCGTCGGAGCCGCGGGCTTCTCCTCAGTCGGTGGCGTGTGTTTCTCCTCGACCTTCGGGGGAGGCGGCGGTTGTCGCCGCCGTCCGGCCTGCGCCATCACCGCGCTCGATCCTCCGAAAGCCGTGATCCCAATAAGCCCCGCGAGCGCGAGCGCACACCCACGAAGAGCGCTTCGCCGAACGACCTCGAAGGCGCGTCCCTCATCCGTCCTTCCTCGCCCAATCATAGGGAATCCCTCCCTTGTGCGGATCGAGCCGATACTCGTCCGGCTGGGCGTAGTTATAGACCTCGGTCGGAATGTTGATGACGATCGCCTCCGTCTCGCTGATACACTTGAAGCCGTGATAGACGCCGGGAGGAATCTGCACGAGCTGCGGGTTCCAATCCCCGATGAAGAATTCGTTGATCTCCCCCTGTGTGGGCGAACCTTCGCGAGCGTCGTAGAGCACGAGCTTGATCATCCCACGGATGGCGACGAAGTTGTCGTATTGCTTCTTGTGATAATGCCACGCCTTCACCACGCCGGGATAAACGGTCGTCATGTACACCTGGCCGAATTTGATGAAGATCTCGTCATCCGCCCGAAGCAATTCCATCAAGCGCCCTCGCTCATCGGGGATCATGCGCAGCGGTTTCACCCTCACGCCTTCGATCATAACCCGCTCCTTTCGCCGCGTGTTCGCGAAAGAGAGGTAAATTGTACACCGCTTCGATCGGGCGACAAACCGGCGCCTGCGCGCCAAGCGCGCGGACGAAACGATGGCGTCCGATGCCCCCACGCGGTATAATGACCTCTTGAAGGAGGGACGGGAAATGAAGCTGCAGAGCATCTACTTTGGCATCATCGGGCTTTTGGTCGGCTTCATCGCGGGCTTCTTCTACGCGAACCATTACAATCGAGCGAACGCTCCGTCGCCCTCCTCCACTGCGATGGGGGAATTACCTCCGGGACATCCTCCGATCGGCGTGAACGAAGCCGAGATCACGCAATCGGTGCAGCGAGCCGATGCGCAACCACAGAACTTCGACGCGCAGGTCACGGCGGCGACAGTGCTTTATCGAGCTGGGCGGTTGGAGCAAGCATTGAAATACTTCGAGCGCGCTAACGCGCTCCGACCCGACGACTACAATACGCTCGTTCAATTGGGGAACGTTCATTTCGACCTCGGCGATCACTACCTGCAGCATCAGGACACGGCGCAATCGAACGCCCACTTCCAGGAAGCGAGCCGATGGTACGAACGCGCTCTCGCGCACAAGCCGAATGACGTGAACGTGCGCACGGATTATGGCCTCACGTTCTACAAGCGACAGCCGCGCGACCTGGATCGCGCGATCGCCGAATATCGGCGAGCGCTCGCCGCGGATCCGAAGCATCCACAGGCCTTGCACAATCTCATCGTCGCGCTGACGGAGAAGGGCGAGCTGGACGAGGCTGAGGCCACGCTCAAGCGACTGGAGGAGATCGCTCCTGGAGCGCACATCCTGGAGACGTTGCGGCAGGAGATCGCCAATCGGCGCAATCGGCGGGGCGCATGACCGAGAGGCGCCTTCACGGGGTCTCGTCCGATACGGGCTTCGGCGAGTGACGGTCAAGAAGCGCGAGCAATTTCTCCGAATCCACCCGACCTTCCCGAGCGATGAGTCGGGCAGCGCGATCGCAGATCTCTTGCAACGGATGTCCCGCGTGTCCTCGCATCCACGTCCATATCACCTCATGGGGCTTGGCCGCGCGCTCCAAACGATCCCAAAAAGCGAGGTTGGCCTGCCGTTTGTAAATCCCCCGCATCGTGCGAACCACGTATTGGGAATCCGTGATGAGACGCACGCGCGCGGGTTGAGCGAGCGCTTCCAGACCTAGGCAGGCGGCGACGATCTCCGCTTGCTGATTGGTCGCCGCGCCGAGATACTCCCCGTAGATCGCCATCTCCGCACCTCGTTTCACAATCGCTGCGGCCGCCGCGCGGCGCTCTCCCGAAGACAACCGCTGACTACTCCCGTCGCAGACGATGAGGACATCGGCACGGTCCTCCTCGCGATCGGGAAACGGAAGAAGCGACTGCTGAAATTCCCGCGGCGCTGCTCTCGAGCGCTCGGACGTGGGGGGGACATTCGATTCCTCGCCGAAGCCACAGAGGGGACTTTCGCTGTCGAGAGCCAGCAAATCGGCGGGCGTATCAACGTCGGCGAGCGGCCTGGCCGAGGGGATCTTCTGCTCGTGCACGCGCGCGCGATACTTCTCGATCAGAACGCGTCCCCCGACATCTCCCGACAGCGCCATCAGCTCCGGGAACAGTTCGGCGGAGAAGATCACGGGACTTCCGCGCACCCCCTCGTGCACGGGATAGCAGATGAGCGGACGATGCGCGGCGAAAGCGTCAATGAGCGCGTTCAACATGGACGGCGTCAGCAATGGTTGATCGCACGTCAGAAACATCGCTGCCTCGGCGCCCGGCTCGAGCGCGCGCAACCCGCGACGAATGGAACTGGCCTGCCCTTCCTCATACTCGGCATTGAAGACGATGCGAAGACGCGGATCGCGAAGAAGCGATGCGAGCGCTCGACGAACGTCATGAGCGGCATAGCCAAGAACGACGATGACGTGCCGCAGCCGCGAGGCCAAAGCCGTCTCCGCAACATGTGCGACAAGCGGTTTCCCTCGCCATTCCGCAAGCTGCTTCGGACGTCCGAACCGTCGCGAGAGCCCTGCGGCTAAGAGAATGCCATCAATCACCATGCCGCGAATCCACGATTTAGGAGTTTCCCTCCACCCGCGGCGGAATTCGGCACCTGCCTATGCGAAGCGCACGTGAGCATTCACCGCCCGCGCTTATATCCGTAGAGCCATCGAACCGTTCGACCGCTCGTGTTCCGCACCGAATGGCGCGTCCGACGAGGAATGAACCATTCATCCCCGGGCTCAAGTTGCGCGACCTCGCCCTCCCACTCTACCTCAATGGGAGCATCGAGCGGCGTGACCAATTCGTCCACGCTATGGACGAAATCCTCCCATCGCTGACCAGGCGGATCCACCCACACGTCGCACGAAAAGCCTCGCGCGTCCCAATCTCGCGCGATTTCCTCCTGACTTTTTCCATACCACTTTCCGCGCTCAATGTGCATAGGCTTCCTCTCCCCGACCTCTCAGACACTTCCCACTATCATGACTTCCTTCGTCCGAGATCCGCCGCCTGAGCAGCGCTTAAGGCTGAAGCACGGACAAGCAGAGAGCTTCCAGGTCAATCCCGATGCTCATAACTCCCGCAGCACGAGAGCGGGCGCTTGCCGAGCCGCTCGTCGCGCTGGGAGCATCCCTCCCAACGCTCCGACGAGCGTGGCGAACACCAGACCAGTGAGCATCAACGCGGGCGTCACGCGGAAGGCGAAGATGATCTCGCTGAACGTCTCCCAATTGGCCGTTCCCGTCGTGAGCCCATGTACGGGAAGCGCGAGAGCGCTCCCGATTGCCCCTCCGATCAACCCCAGCAGCGCCGACTCGACGAGAAAAGCGATCCCGATCTGTCTCCGGCGGAATCCGAGCGCGCGAAGCGTCGCGATCTCGCGCGCCCGAAACGCGACGGCCGCATCCATCGTATTCATCGCAGCGAAGCCCGCCCCAACTCCCAGTACGAGCACGAGAAACATCCCCAAAGCGCGAATTGGTCCGGCGACGCGCGTTTGCTCCCGGTAGTATTCCATCTCCGGTTGCGCGAGCAGCGGATATCGTCGCTCTTGTTCGATTCGCTCGATCAGCGTTTTCAACGCTGCCTCATCCGTGGCTTTCAAGAGAAACGAGGAATAGCCGGGCCGATTATAATCGCTCGCCAATTGGTTCACGTCCACCCAGATCTCCGAATCGAAGGCCGTATTCCCGGCTTCGAAAAGCCCCACCACGCGCCACGAGCCTTTGCCAAATCGCACCTCATCGCCTAATCCCAGATTTTGAAATCGCTCGGAGAGCCGACGAGCGACGATGGCCTCGCGCAGTCCGGGACGAAACATTCGCCCCTCGACGATTCGCACGCGCGGCCGCAGCGCCAGGCTCTCCGGTGAGAGCCCCCGCACCGTCACGTTCACCCCTTGCGTCTCGCCACGCCTGGGTAAATTGATGATGACGGCAAGCTCAGCCGAAGCGAGCGGTTCTCCCCGAGAATCTCGCGCGATGCCCGGCAGGTATCGAACCATGGGCCAGATGTCGCGCGGGATGAAACTCGATCCTTCGGAGTCCGAGCCGCGACGACGAACAAGGACATGTTGCGGCTCTCCTGTCGTCCCCAGAGCCGTCTCCAACCCTTCGGCCAACGCCATGACGCCCACGAAGATCGCCGTCGTCAGCGCGATCCCCAGCACGGTCAACGCCGTGCTTCCCCAGCGTACCAATAGGCTGCGCACATTGTATTTCAGCAGCATAGTCCGTCACCTCTCATCCCACGAACCGCAAGCCCTCGAGGACGCTCTTTCGCGCGGCGAGATAGGCCGGGATCCCCGCCGCGATCCCCCCCACGAGGATCGCGGCAACCATCCCCGCCGCGAGCGTCGTCCATGAGATCACCACCTGCTGGAAGAACCCTTGTGAGAAGGCGGCCAGATCCATGGAGGCCCATGTCAGGCGCGCCCACACGCTTCCGATCGCTCCCCCCACGAACGTCAAAAGCATCCCCTCGGCCGTGAGCAATCCCACGATCGTGCTTCGCCGAAAGCCCAAAGCCTTCAGCACGGCGATCTCACGCGTCCGCTCGCGCACGGACATCGCGATCGTATTGCCCGTCACCAGCAGCAGCGTGATGAGGATAACCGTGCTGATCGTCGCCACGAGCAACTTCACGTTCCCCAACATCGAGATGAAGATGAGCGTGAACGCTTGCTCGGTCTCCGTCTTCGTCGGCGCGTCCGTATTCTGGAAGAGCGCATCTACGGCCTCACTCACCCGTGGGGCAGACTCCGCCGAATCCACGCGAATCCAATAGGCCCCGGCGAACCCCTCAAGCCCCCATTCGCGCTTCACGCCCTCTTCGAGGTAGGCATGGTGGAAGTAGACTGAGCCCTCCTGATTCGGCGTGCTCTCGAAGATGCCGCGCACCGTCAGCTCCAAATCCACGGGGAAGATGACCCCCTTGAGCGTGATTCGATCGCCGAGCTTCCACCCGTGCTTCTCCGCCTTGCGCCGACCGACGAGAATCCCTCGGCGATCTTGCTGAAATGCCTGTTTCTGCTCGGGAGGGATCCGAATGTCCGTGTAGACGTCGAAAAACGTCTGCGGATCGCAGGCGAACTGCGCAAAGTCCGTCTGGGCGCGATCGCGATAGATGCCACCGAACCATGTCAGCGGCGTGACGGCGACAACGCCAGGGACTTGCTCGATGAGCGCTCGATGGCGAGCCGGTAGAAAGTTCGTCAGCGAGACCGCATGACGGGTGAGCAGGCGCACGGGGCTCGCCTCTTCGAGATTACGATCAATCTCCTGAACGAAACCGATGAGGGTCATCAACGCGAAGAACGCGAGCGCGACACTCCCCATCGTGAGCAGAGCGCGCCGACGATGACGCATCCCATTTTTCCAGATGAAGCGTCCGTATCCCATCGGCCCTCCCCTTATGCGCGAACTTCCTGGACCTCATCGGGCGCGAGCAAAACACCCTTATCCAAATGGCGCACGACCTTCGCGTACCGCATCGCTCGCGCATCGTGTGTGACGAGCAGGATGGTCTTCCGAAGCCGTTCGTTCAGCTCCCGAAGTAGGGCGAGCACATTCTCGGCCGAATACGCATCGAGATTCCCCGTCGGCTCATCGGCCAAGATGAGCGTCGGATCGGTCACGATCGCTCGCGCAATGGCCACGCGCTGCTCCTCACCACCCGAGAGTTGCCGCGGATAGTGATCCGCGCGATCGGCCAAGCCCACGAGCTTCAAGGCTGTCATGACATGCTCGCGCCGTTCTCGTCGAGAAAGCCGCGTCAGTAAAAGCGGCAGCTCCACATTCTCAAACGCTGTGAGGACGGGAATGAGATTGAACGTTTGGAAGACGAAGCCAATGTGCCGATTGCGCCATGCTGACAGTTCATCCTCGCCCATCCGATGCACCTCGAGCCCCCCTACGCGCACGGTCCCCGATGTCGGCTTGTCGAATCCAGCGATGAGATTGAGCAGCGTTGTCTTCCCCGAACCGGATGGCCCCATGAGGGCGAGAAAAGCTCCGGCTTCGACCTCCAGCGTGACGTCGCGCAGCGCCGGGATCTCGACATGATCCCGCCGGAAAATTTTCGTGACGCCCTCAAGCTGTACGATCGCCGCACTCATCGTTCCCTCCACGTCGTTTTTCTTTTGAAGGCGATTCGATGATCACGGGCGGACGTTGACGCGATCCCCCTCGTTGAGTTTCTCCCAACCGCGGGCGATCACCCGTTCGCCGCCCTGCAGGCCGTTGAGGATCTCTCGGTACCCTCCTTCTTCCCGGCCCGCTGTGACCGATTGCAAAACAGCCCGCCCATCGCGGACTACGAAAATCAAAGTGCGCCCATCCCGCACGAAGACGGCGCTCTGCGGCACGAGCACGACTGAACGCGTCGTGCGCCCATCCGTCCCTTTCTCGTAGAACGTGACCTTCGCGCTCATATCCGGTCGCAGGTACTCGTCAGGATCGAGCACTTTCACCTTCACCCTGATCGTCGCTTTCTGACGATCGGCGATGGGCGCGATATATTCGACGACGCCTCGATACCGGCGCTGCGGATACGCGTCGGGGACGATCTGCGCCGACTGTCCGAGTTCCACTCGAGCGATGTCCGCTTCGCTCACATCCAGTTCGACCTGCAAGTCCCTCAAATCAGCCAAGGACACGAGCGCTTGCTTCGCCCCCCGATCCGAGGTGAAGCCAATGGTCACCATCTCCCCCACGTCCACGTACCGATCGAGGACGGTCCCGCTAATGGGCGCGCGGATGAGCGTATGCTCCAGTTGTGCGCGCGCCAGCCGCACAGCAGCCTCCGCCTGCTGGACTTCAGCTCGCGCGAGCGCGACGTGCTCCGGACGAGGTCCAATTCGCACAAGCTCATAACTCTCCTGAGCAGCGCGATGAGCGGCGCGCGCCATCTCATATCGCGCGCGGGCATCGTCGAGGGCTTGTCGCTCGACGACACCGCGTTCGGCCAATTGCTGCAGGCGCCGCCAGTTCAGCTCGGCGTTCCGCAACTCGGCCTCAGTACGCGCCACTTCCGCTTGCGCGCGCTCGATCTCCTGAGGACGAGACCCCGCCTCTAGCTCCGCCAAACGAGCCCGTGCCGCAGCCAGGGCGGCTTCCGCTCGTTGCAGCTCGGCGCGGATCTCCGAATCCTCGAGCTGCGCGATCACTTGCCCTTCCCGGACGAAATCCCCTTCTCTCACGAACAATGCGATCACGCGCCCGATGATCTTCGATCCGACCTCGACCTGATGACGCGCGATGACGTAGCCGCCCGCTGTGAGGACCGCGCGCTCCCCCCTATCGTCCCGACGCACGGCTTCGGCAACGACTACTTCCTCGACCTCCCGTCCCGCTCTCCAACGCAGAAAAGCGAACCCACTCAACCCAAGCGCTATGATCAATCCCACTCCTCCCCAGATCCACATCCGAGGCCGAGTACGCGCTGTCCCTTCTTGCTCCCGATCAATCCGCAGGGCGCGCAGGTCTTCCTCTCTGATGCGCGGAGGCCGATCTTCCATCACTCAACTCCTCTCGCCATCATGCTGGAAACCGGTGATCATGAAGAGCACCTTTGGCACTCTGCTTGACGCCGAATCCGAACCCGCCCGAATGCTGGATCATCTCAACACACCGTCCATCCTCGGCTTCCCATGCATCTTCTCCCCACGCATTTTATCAACCGCTTTCACACCTGAGCAAGACATCTTACGACACGCCTCCTGCAACTGTTCCCTCCGAATTCCAATCGCGTGCGCCAGCACTTCGACAGAGGGAAATCCACGCGCCCGCGGCTCTCCGCTTGACAAAGTCAGGAATACCCATTACCTTGCTTGGCAATGAATATCCGGTCAATCGAAAAGCGGCGGAGAACACTATGCGATGCCGGTTCGTGCTGCGCACGTGCGCTCTCGTGGTGTTGTTCCTCGGCCTTCTCGATCGCGGATGGGGACAGACCCCGACAGGCGCCGTTCAAGGTCTGGTGACGGATGAGCGTCGAGGTGTCATCCAACGAGCCGTAGTGATGCTCCTCAATCGAGCCACCGGCGAGGTGCGCCGAACCGAGAGCCAAGACGATGGGATCTATCGTTTCGACCACCTCCCGCCGGGCGAATATGAGCTGACGGTCGAAGCCCCAGGATTCGCGCCGACTGTGCGGCGACTTCTGGTTCGCGTGGGGACGACGACCTCGGCCGATGTCACGCTGCGCGTCGGCTCCCCAAGCGAGACGGTGGAGATCACCGCCGAACCCTCCTTACTCGATCGCGTCAGCTATAAGGTGGATGGCGTCATCACGCGCGAGAAGATCGAGGCCTTGCCCCTCAATGGTCGAAACTTCTTGCAGCTGGCGATGCTGGAGCCGGGCGTCTCGGTGACGATCTCAAATCCCGGGCAAGCGAACAACTTCTTCAACGTCTCCATTGGCGGCGCGCAAGCCGCCTTGACGCGCCTGACGGTGGACGGCGGTAACATCGTAGACCCCATCACCGGAGGCGCCGCGCAGAACTTCTCAACTGAGACGATCCAAGAGTTTCAAATCTCCACCTTCAACTTCGATCTCTCGACTGGCATCACCTCGGTCGGCGCCATCAACATCGTCTCCCGCTCGGGAAGCAACGATTGGCATGGCAGCGGCTTTCTCTTCTATCGCGATCGGTACTTGGCGGCCTATCCCGTTCTCGTGCGCGACTCGCAGAATCCGAATCCCTTCTTCCGTCGCGCGCAATATGGCGGCTCACTCGGAGGTCCGATCCGCCGGAATCGCGCCTTTCTCTTCGGGAACGTAGAGTGGTTGACGCAAGATGCGGCGCTCTCGATCGTCCATACGGGATGGGAGGGCTTCCGTCATTTCAACACGGTCGCGCAAAGCCCCTATGACGGCACGGTCGCGACCGTACGCACGGACTTTCGATGGAACGATCGGCACACGCTGTTTCTTCGCTACAGTCGAGATGACAATCGAACGTTCGCGCCTGACGATGCGAATACGCTTCCCTCGAACTGGCGCGTCAATCATAACGACGATGACAACGCGCAGCTCGGATTGGTGAGCATTCTGCGATCCAACGTGCTCAATGATCTGCGCTTCAACTACCACCGGATTCGGAATCGCAATCGCCTCCCGACGGCGCAGGAATGCCCGCCCGCGCAACTCGGATGCTTGGGTTTGGGCGGACCACAAGTGCGCGTGGACGGCAGCAACCTTCGCTTCGGCAACAGCTTCAATGCGCCCCAGGATCGCTTCATTGATCGCTTCCAAACGAGCGACAATCTCTATTGGCAACGCGGACGCCACCGTCTACAAGTGGGGGGCGAATGGGAGTATCTCAATGGACGTGGACGATGGGCATTTTTGGAACCCGCACTTGTAGTGCTGCACGATCCGCGGAACGTACATCTCGTCAATCAACTGGTCGCCCAAATCCCTCTGCCGCCGGCCGTGCGCAGCGCGCTCACGATCCCCCTACCTCCTGTTTTCGCACGATCGGACATCAGGCCGACGCTCGCGGAGATCTTACAATTGCCGTTTGCGGTCGCGTTCGTCGGCTTGGGCGACCCCTCGCAACCTCCACCGTTTCGCGCCAAGAGCGCTCGGCGCAACCATCGGCTCCGCTTCTACGGGCAAGACGCCTGGACGCTCCGGCGTACGTTCACGCTCACCTTTGGCCTCTCCTACCAGTACGAGACGAATCTGCTCAATCACGATCTGCCTAAGCCCCCGCTGCTCGCCCCGATCATCGGCCGACTCGATCCTCCCGGGAAGGACAAAAACAATCTCGCGCCAGCGCTCGGCTTCGCCTGGGACATAAATGGACAAGGCCGAACCGTGCTGCGCGGTGGCTTTGGGATCTATTACGACACAGTCCTCTTCGTCACGCGCTTGACCGAACGCGGGATCATCGGGCCTTTGGGCACCGGACGCGTGCCGCTCAGCAGTTCTTTCTTCCGCAATCCTTTCGCCTTTCCACAAATTCCCGGACTTCTGCCCCCGCTTAATCAGATCAATCCACCGCTTGGAACGCCTTTGCAATTCACTTCGATCCCGACGAAGTTCACGGGCGCACAATTCCTTCAAGCGTTGTCTCAACAGATTCCCGACCTCGAACGCCGGTTCCAAGAGCTGGGACGTTTGGGAGTGACCGCGTTGGACTTCTTCAAGACGGGCTCGGATCTGCTCGATCCCAATCTGGAAGTCGCCTACGCCGAGCATGCCAATGTGGGGATCAGACGCGAGCTGCCGTATCAGATGCAGTTGGCCGCTGACGTCGTTCTGCGGCTCCGTCGTCACACGCTCTTTCAAACGGATCGCAATCTCTACAATCGCGCCGAGGCGCGCGGCGGCGCAGTGATCCCTCGCTGTCTGGGCGCACACGCGACCGATCCTTCGGTCCTCTGTTCGAACGGGCCGATCAGCCTCTATCAGAGCAGCGGGCGCGAACGCTATCTGGCGCTCCTCACGAAGCTCGAGAAGAGGTTCTCGCACCGGCATCAGTTCACGGTCTCCTACGCCCTCTCCAGCCTCACCGGCTATTTCCCCACCGAAGACCTGACCGATTGGTTCGCCCACCGCGGGCCGCTCGATCGCGATGCTCGGCATCGGCTCACGGTGAGCGCCATCGTGGATCTCCCATGGGGAATGCGCGCGTCGCTCATCGCCGTGTATGCGAGTGCTCCACCGTTCAATGCGCGGGTGCGCGGCAATCTTGATCTCAATGGGGATGGGACCTTCGGCGATACGCTGCCCGGATTGACGATCAATACGCTCGGCCGCGGCACGGGTCGCGCCGAGCTGCGCCAACTCGTCGAACGCTTCAATCGCGAATTCGCGGGACGCGAAGACGCGCATGGAGCCATCATTCCTCCGCTGGTGCTCCCGCCCCGCTTCGCCTTCGGCGATTCTTTTCACTCGCATGACGTGCGCTTGGCCAAGACGTTTCGGCTTCGCGAGCGCTACGCCGTGGAAGTGCTCGTCGAAGTCTTCAACCTCTTCAACATCTCTAACCTGGGCGGGTTCACGCCCACGCTCGACGCTGGACAGTTTGGCCCCAACGGCGAGATTCTCCCCCCGACCATCTTCAATTTCGGCCAACCCACGCTTAAGGCCGGGCACTACTTCGGCACAGGTGGCCCCCGCGCCTTTCAACTCGGCCTTCGCGTGAGCTTCTAGTGTGGTCCGGCCGGAAGGACCTCGAACAAATTCCCGGCTTGACAACGCGAATGAGTTCGGGTATTTAACGAGAGGCCATGCGATGCCGAATGCAGCTTTCGATGCTCGTTCGAGTCGGGAGGTGTCCGATGAGGCGATGGTTCACGATCGCAGTGTGCATGCTCGCAACGGCTCTGGCTCCGTTCAACGCGCTCTCGGCGCAAGAGGTGTTCTGGCAAGCGACGAGCGGTCCGGCCACTTATCCTGTTCAAGCGCTTGCGATCAGTCCCGATGGCTTGATCTTCGCGGGTACCGATGGCGGAGGCATCTTCCGATCCCAGGATGGCGGCAGAACGTGGGTTCAGACCAATCAGGGTTTGACTCATCCCTATGTCAGCTCCCTGGTGATTGACCCGGAGGGCCGAATTTTCGCCGGAACGGGGAGTCTCTCGGTGGGAGGCAGCGGCGTCTTTCGCTCCGACGATCGAGGCGAGACCTGGACGGCCATGAACGCGGGCTTGCGCAATCCGCATATCGTGTGCCTGGCTCTGGATCGCACTAGCGGCATCCTCTATGCAGGGACGTGGGACCAGCCGAGAAATCCAGGGGGCGTCTTCCGTTCGACCGATGGCGGGCGAACTTGGACGCGCGCGAGCAATGGGTTGAAAAACCCATATGTCCTCTCTCTCGCCGTGGCTCCTAATGGAGATCTTTACGCTGGGACTGGGGCGCTTCGGCTCTTCGGGACCTTCGGGGGCAGCGTCTTTCGATCCACGGACCAAGGAGCGAGCTGGACGGAGATCGGCACAGGGATGGATGACGCCCCGGTAACCGCTCTCCTGGTGACCTCACAAGGCCAAGTGTTCGCCGGGACATTTAACGGCGACTTCTATCGGCTACTGGGGCGCAGTTGGGTTCGCTACTTTCAATTCAACGCGATAATCTTCTCCTTGATCGCGAACGAGCAAGGACATCTCTTCGCGGCCACCTACGGCGCCGGTGTCTTTCGCTCGACCGACGGGGGACGAACATGGACGGCGGTGAATACGGGTTTGACCGACCCCAATGTCATCTCGCTCGCTCGGAAACCAGACAACGGGGTACTTTTTGCCGGGACCTCCACCGGTGGTGTCTTCCGCAGCGTGGCCTCCACTCTGGAGCGCTAGGCTCAAGCTAAGTCATTTGCAAACAATCTCATGCCGAGTGAGGGGGGCCTCCGAAAAAGGCTTTGACAGAGGCCGAGGAGTTCTGCTACATTATTTGGCTTGAACGTGGGGAAAACCGAGGTGAGGGTGAATGGAAATTGAGCAAAATCTCGACCGAGCAAACGACCCAAACCTATGGAATTGAAAACTGGGGCGCAGGTTACTTCGGGATCAATAAATTGGGCCATCTCACGGTCCGACCCACAAGAAATGGGGCCCAGGCGGCTGATGTCAAAGCCATCGTCGACCACCTCATCTCCCGCTGTCGGTTGAAGCCTCCGCTGTTGCTGCGATTCCCACAGATCCTCGCCAATCAGATCCGTGAATTGCATCAAGCCTTTGCTCAAGCCATCCGCGAGTTCGATTATCGCGGCGCCCATCAGGCCGTCTATCCCATGAAGGTGAACCCACGGCGCGATGTCGTGGAGGCCTTCCTGCACGAAGGCAGCAAATACAACTATGGCTTGGAGGTGGGAACGAAGGCGGAGCTGTACGCCGCCCTGGCCTTGGAGCAACCGCCGGAGTCATTGCTCGTCTGCAACGGCTTCAAGGATGATGCCTTCCTCGAGATGGCGTTTCTGGCCAGCCGGATCGGCAAGCAGACGTTCGTCGTCATCGAGAAGTTGAATGAGCTGGCGAGCTTTTTGCACCTGGCGGCGCAATCCTCGCGCTGGCCGCGCTTGGGCGTTCGCGTCAAGCTTTATTCGCGCGGCAGCGGTCGCTGGGAGAAATCCGGCGGCGAGACGGCCAAATTTGGTCTGACGACCACCGAGACGCTAGAGGTCATCAAGCAGCTTCGGGAACACCGGCTCTTGGACACGCTGAAGATGCTCCATTGCCACATCGGGTCGCAAATCACCGACATCCGTCGCATCAAAAACGCCATTCGCGAGGCCGCCCGCGTCTATGCGAAGATGCGAAAGATGGGCGTGGACCTTCAGTATCTCAACGTCGGTGGTGGCATCGGCGTGGATTACGACGGGAGCCACTCTTCGTTTGAGTCCTCGGCCAACTATACGATGCAGGAGTTCGCCAACGACGTCGTTTACACGATCTCCAGCATCTGCGCCGATGAGAACGTCCCGGAGCCCATCATCGTCACCGAATCCGGGCGCATCCTGACGGCCTACCATGCCATGGTCGTCGTCAACGTGCAAGACGAGATCGAGACCGTGATTGATGAGATCGCTCCCACGGATGTGGACGAAGACGATCCGCAAGTCGTGCTGGAGTTGCGCGATCTGCGCGATCACATCACCTCGAAGAATTATCGCGAGTACTATCACGACGCCTTGGAACACAAGGACGAGCTGGTGACGCTCTTCAACCTCGGCTACATTGATCTCGAAGATCGCGCCAAAGGCGAAGTCCTCTTCTGGCAAATTCTGGAGCGCGTCGAACACTTCGCCCGCCAGTCGAAGGCCTTCCGGGAGGAGAGCGAAGAGCTGCAGAAGCTGCTGGCCGCCAAATATCTCTGTAACTTCTCAGTCTTTCGCACCGTCCCCGATGCTTGGGCTCTCGATCACCTCTTCCCGATCATGCCGATCCATAAGCTGAATGAGCCGCCGACGGAAGCGGCGACGCTTGTGGACCTGACCTGCGACTCCGATGGCATCATTGATAAGTTCGTGGATGTGAAGGACGTCAAAGAGGTGCTCGAGGTCCATCCCTTCACGCACGAGCCGTACTATCTGGCCATCCTCCTGGTCGGCGCTTATCAAGAGGCCATGGGGAATTTCCACAACCTTCTGGGGACGCTCAACGAAGCCCATATCCTCATTGACGAGGATGGGGGCTTTCATGTCCAGAAGATCATCCCCGGCCAACATCTGGACGAGGTGCTTGCCCTCGCCCGCTATGATCGCGCCTTCTTGCAGGAAGGCTTTCAACGAAATCTCGCTCGGGCCATCAAGCGGGGGCAGATAGCCGATCACGAGGAGGCCGATCTTCACCAGCGATATCGCGCATACGCGCAAAAATACACCTATCTGGAATGAACGGCTATGATGGTCATTCGCAAGACCAAGAGCACGAAATTCCTGACGACGCCCACGCGTCCGATCCAGATTGATCGGGATCGGTCTGTTGCGGGTCTGCTCGATAAAATGGAGGGCATCTCCTTCCAAGGGCGGAACCTCGCCCTAGCGCGCAACATTTGGAAGAAGATGCTCGCCGATCATGCGACGATCCTCATGGGGCTCGCCGGATGGGCCGTTCCGGCAGGCATGCGGCGTCTGGTGGCCTACTTGATTAAGAATCGCTTCATTGATGTTCTGGTCACGACGGGCACCAACCTCTTCCATGACTTACATGAGACGCTCGGACGGCATCACTACATCGGCAGTCCGAACTTGGATGATGCGGAGCTCCAAGAAGCGCTCGTTGATCGGATGTACGACACCCTGGCCAGCGAGGTCGAATTTCGCGAGGCCGACGAATGGATCGGTAACTTCATCGCACAATTGGACTTGAGTCGCCCCTATTCGACGCGCGAGTTCTTCTATCTGCTGGGGCGCGAGCTGGCGGAGATCGCCACGGAAGATGGCATTCTGACCTCAGCCTATAAGGCGAAGGTCCCGATCTTCTGTCCGGCCATAGCCGATTCCTCCATCGCCGTGGGGTTGGCCGTCAGCCGAGTTGAACGGAAGACCGCCTTTCAGTTCGACATTGTGCAAGACGTGGTGGAGATCGCACAGATCGTGAGCCGAGCGCCGAAGACGGGCATCATCTGCTTCGACGGTGGCAGCCCGAAGCAGTTCCTGGAACAAGCCGAGACGACGGCCGCGATGCTCAAAGCGAATGCCCGCGGCCATCACTACGCCATTCAGGTCATCACCGATCCGCCGTACTTCGGGACGGTCTCCGGCTCGACCTTCGAGGAGGCGCAGAGTTGGGGCGCCATCGCCAAAGGCGCGCAGACCGTCACCGTCTACTGTGACACAACGATCGCCATGCCGCTGCTGGTGACGGCGCTGGCGCAGGGTGCGATCCGAGAGACGAAAGTCCGCCGCCGTCCCACTTTCATCATGGGGCGCGAGCTGCGCATCAATTACCCGTGAGCGGCCTTAGTCATGTCCGCCCGCTGCACCCGGCGAGAGGACGATGAGCATCCCAGAACTCTGGTTTAACTTCGGCGGCGTGCCCGACGAGCACGCGGCGTGGGAGACGGCGCGCATCCTCATCTGGCCCGTGCCGTTTGAGGCGACGACCACGTTTCTGAAAGGCACGGCGCTCGGCCCCCATGCCATCATCGAAGCCTCGCGCCATCTGGAGCTGTATGACGAAGAGTTGGAGGCTGAGATCTATCGTCTCGGCATCCACACGCTCCCTCCGGCCCCGGTCAATGCGCCCATTGAGGAGGTCATGGAGCGGCTCTTTCACGAGGCGCGCCGACTGCTCGCGACGGGGAAATTCCTCTGCGCCCTCGGCGGCGAACACTCGATCACCAGTCCCATCGTTCGCGCCGTCGCCGAACGCTATCCTGATCTGACTGTGCTGCAGATTGACGCGCACGCGGATCTGCGCGATCAGTATGATGGCACTCCGTATAGTCATGCTTCGGTCGCCGCGCGCCTGGTCGAGATCTGTCCCGTCGTGCAAGTCGGCGTCCGCGCTCTCTCGCTCGAGGAAGCGCGCGCTCGACGACAGCTCCCCGTCACGACGTTCTTCGCCAAAGACCTTCACGATCCTCGCGAATGGATCCCTCAAGTCATCGCTGCCCTGAGCCCTCACGTTTATCTGACCATTGACGTGGACGGCTTGGATCCCTCGCTCATTCCCGCCACGGGGACGCCGGAACCCGGCGGTCTCTCCTGGACCGAGACCCTGCAACTGATTCGTCAAACGGCCGAGCACCGCACCATCGTTGGCATGGATGTCACTGAACTCTGCCCCATGTCCGGACACGAAGCCTCGAATTTCATCGTGGCGAAACTCGTCTACAAAACGCTCGGTTATATCTTCCACCGTGATCTCCCGCGCGAGAGTCTGTGAGCTCGGAACGATCCCAAGCTCTGGAGAAGCCTATGGGTGATGGCCTCAAATTCGGAGACGCGGTCTTGCTCTACTCGCCCGATCGCAAGACCTATCTGATCTCCCTCACCGAAGGAGGGAAACTCGGGACGCACGCTGGAGAGATTCGTCACGCTGACGTCGTGGGGAAGCGCTACGGCGAGGTCGTGCACAGCTCGGCAGGCCGACCCTTCGTTGTGTTGGAACCCGTTCTCGAGGATCGAATGATGAAAGTCCGGCGGCTGACGCAGATCATCTATCCGAAGGACGCGGGCCTGATCTTGGTGAAGACCGGCCTGGGTTCCGGCATGCGCGTCATTGAATGTGGCGTCGGCTCCGGAGCGGCGACGCTCTGCCTGGCGACGGCTGTCGCCCCGACGGGGAAAGTCTATGCCTACGATCGCGAGGTGCGATTCTTGGAGATCGCGCGTGAGAATGTCGAGCGCGCTGGGCTCGCGCACCTGGTCGAGTTCAAAGTGCGAGACGTCACTGAAGGCTTCGACGAAGAGGACGTGGACGTCGTGCTGCTTGATCTTCCCTCTCCATGGGAAGGAGTGCCCGCAGCCCGGCGAGCACTGCGCGGCGGTGGACGCTTGGCCTCGATCTCTCCAACCTTCAACCAAGTTGAACGCATGGTCGCTACACTGGAAGCCGAGGGCTTTGTGATGATCGAGACCGTCGAAGTCCTCCTTCGACATCTGCTCGTGCGTTCCGGCAAGACCCGTCCATTCGAGCGCATGATCGGGCACACGGGCTTCCTCGTCTTCGCCCGACGCGCCCTGCACGCCATAGAGACCTCGCCCGAGGAAGCGCTGGAGGTCGAGATTCCCTGATCCCCCTTGACGACGTCTGCGGGATTGGGTTTAATTTTCCCTAGCATCGAAAAATCATTCTCAGGAGAGGCGAGACATTGTCGGCGAGGGATGAAACGATCAAGGCGAGGATGGCGCAGTTCGTCGAGCACTGCCGCGCGCGCGGATTGAGCGTGACGCCGCAACGGTTGGCGATCTATCATGCACTCATCACGTCCTCGCAGCATCCGAGCGCCGAGGACATCTACCGACGCATCCGACGCCAATACCCGACGATCTCCCTGGCAACTGTCTACAAGACCCTGGAGACGCTCGAACACGAGGGATTCATCTCGAAGGTGACCCCATTACATGAGACGGCGCGCTACGATGCCAATCGCGCGCGTCACCATCACCTCATTTGCGTTCGCTGTCACGCCATTGAGGACTTCTCCGCCGAAGCGCTCGAGCATTTGTCACTCCCTCAAGAAGCCACCAGGTCGTGGCGCGTCCTCGAATATACGGTGCAAGTCCTCGGCATCTGCCGCGAGTGTCAGCAGAAAGAGCGCGCCTCCTAGCTCCCTCCACCGACGAAGTGCACGATCTCCAACCGATCTCCGTCTCGAATCTCGACGCTCGTCCACTGCGCGCGAGGGACGACTTCGCGATTTCGCTCGACAGCCACCCGCTCCGGGTTCACGCCCAGATACTCGATGAGCCTCGCAATAGTGAGCCCGTCGGGAATCTCCCGCTCCTCTCCATTCAGGACGACGCGCATCGGCGCCCCTCCCCTCAACTTCTCTCACCCAAGATCTGTTTGATCATCCACTCGCACAAGCTCGGATTCTCGTTCCAGGTGAAGATGTAGCGGATGCGCCCCGTGCGATCAATGATCGCGATCGTCGGGACCCACGTCACATGATACGTGTCGAAGCTTCGCTGTCCATCATCAATGGCCGTCCCATAGGGCAATTCTCGAAGGCGCTTGAACTCAGCCAAGAACCGTTCCTCTTCTTCCCGAGACGCGCGTCCGACCTCGCGACCATTGAAGCCATAGTATCGAGTCACAGCGAGGACCTTCAAGCCCTCCTTCTCATAGCGCGCGGCCCAGGTGCGCAGATGCGGGATCAGCCCGCGACAATCCGGACACCAAGCCGCCCAAAATTCCAATGCGACGACGCGTCCGCGCAGATCGGCCAATCGTACGGGCGCTTCCTCAATCCATTTCGCGACGGCGATCTCCGGCGCCGATTTGCCGATCAACTCAAGTTGCGCGAGCGTGCTCTCGATCTGCGAGATCGTGCGCGCGAGCATTTGCAGCGCTTCGCCCTGGGCCCACGGCAGTTGCCGTTGGAGCTCTTCCTTCAATCGTGAGAGCAGCGTGCGACTCTCAGCGTGCTTTCCCAAAGCGGCATACAGCTCGGCCAGCGCTCGCGCCGCCTTCCAGGTGAGGGGCACGAGTCCGCTCCCGCGCGCGGCCTCATACGCTTTCTCCTGCTCCTGAAGCGCTCGTTCCAACTGTCCAGCCTGCGTGTAGGCGATGGCCAGGCGCATGGCCGCCATCGCCATTACTTCGCGAGCGTTGAACGCCTGTGGCGAAATGGCCGCGCGCTCAGCCTCCGCCTCCGCCAAACGCCCGCTCTCACAATACCTCTCGATGAGAGCGAGCCGCACGCGCTGCCGATCCTCTTCGCTCAGCGTGCGATCGTTCACAAGATCGCGAAAGAGGGCCAACGCGTTTTCGGTGTCATCGGCGAGGTGGTAGAGATAGCCGAGCTGAAACCGTTCCACGCCTTCGAGATTCCTGCCTTTGAGGCGCGCCGCATATTGCCGCGCCAAAGCGCGCGCGCGCTCGCGCATCGCCGCTGCCTCTTTCTCCGCGATATCCGCTCGTCCAGCTTCGCGCAGAAGCTGTTGCACTTCCTCGACGTACTCGGCCACCGAACGCTCTGGCGCCGCTTGCCCGAAGCTTTCGCGCCAGGAACCACTGGCGCCAAGCCCCACGGCGAGCAGAAGCGCACTCCTCCATATCCACTTCACCGAGACGCTCGCTATTTCTCCGCGACGAGTTCGTCCTCTCGTGCCTCCCATCATCGGCATGAGTTTAGCACAAGGAAGCGGGCGCTTGAAGGCGCCGTCCTCCGTGATGATCTTCTTGGAGCGAAGGCCTGACGGGCTCAATCGCAAAAAGAGTGGGGACCCCATCGAGGGGTCCCCACACGGAGGGCGAGGTGGGGGGTTAATTCTTCCGATAGAAGGAGAGGAAGCCCAAACGTCCGCCCGTATTGAGCGGGCCGATTCCGCCCCAAATGATCATCTCCGTTCCGGTCCAAACGGCGGTGTGCCCGCTGCGCGGACTTGGCGCATTGGAGCTGGTGAAACTCGACCAACTGTTCGTGCGTGGATCGTACCGGCCGCCGGAACTTTGCGCACCATTGAGATTGGTTCCACCCCAGACGAGCATTTCGCTTCCCGTCCACACAGCCGTATGTTGACTCCGCTCATCGGGAGCGTTGGCTGTGCTCATAGCCGTCCAACTGTCGCGCGCCGGATCGTAGCGACCGCCCGTGGCGAAGAAGTCGAGATTGTTGATCCCTCCCCAGACGAGCATGAGCGATCCCGTCCAGATGGCCGTGTGATGGCTGCGGGCGCTGGGCGCGTTGGTCGTGCTGATAGGACGCCAGCTATTGGTACGCGGATCATAAGCTCCGCCGGTGTTTGTGCGCGCACCCCCACTGCCGACGCCCCCCCAGATGATCATCTCGCTTCCGGTCCAAACGGCCGTATGACCGCTCCGCGCGCTCGGGGCATTGGTGGTCGAGATCGGAGTCCAAGTATCGGTTGCCGGATTATAACGCGCGCCAGTGTTCAATGGGCCTCGGCTATCGCTTCCGCCCCAGATGATCATCTCTGTGCCCGTCCAGACGGCCGTGTGATTGCTTCGCGCACTGGGAGCATTCGTCGTCGAAATCGGCCGCCATGTATCGGTCGCCGGATTGTATCGTCCGCCCGTGTTCGTGAAGCCTCCAATGATCAACGTGCTCCCCCCCCAGATGAGCATCTCCGTCCCCGTCCAAACGGCGGTATGTCCGCTGCGCCCACTCGGCGCGTTAGTCGTCGAAGTCGAAAACCAAGCTTCGATCGCCGAGCGTCCAATCTCGGAGAATCCGGCGGCGAGAATCCTCTGATCATTCGGTCGTCCCAAGATGATCGCCCCAGCAGGGAGTGTTCCCTCGGTCGAGATGACGACGCGCTCAGACCCAGGCGGCCCGGGCGGTCCCGGAGGTCCAGCCGGACCGATCGGCCCGGGCGGTCCCGGCGGCCCAGTCGGGAAATCCACGACGCTCACGAACGTCGGCTCCACAGACGCGGAGTCGTATCGCGTCGGATCGTTGGGGACAAGGAGTCTCACGCGCGCAAGCCCCACTTCCGCCGAAGTGAAGGCCACGATCTCCGCGCACACGCGATCCTCGGAGCGAAATGGCTTGGATTCGCCCCGATAGTGAAACTCGAGCGCATTGCTCAGGAAATCCACGCGCACGAGCCAATCTTCAGCGCGCAGTTGCTCCGAGCTGCTGTGCATGCGAATGACCTGACCATCGAGGAGCAGGCGCGCGCGGTCAAACAGAACGCGCCACACGTCTCCCTGCTGTAGCCGCGCCGTCGCGCGCGCGTTCGCATTGCTCACGCACACGAGCATATGGACGTCCTCTCCGACCGGGACGAGGTTCGGAACGATCGCCACGCGCGGCGCTAATCGCTCGGCCTCTGCCGCCGCGATCGGACCAGCGCCTCCCTGCAGCGCCACCCACAGGAGAAGGATGAGCGCGAGCATCCCTTTCGGCTCAATAGTCCCGAGACGCTCGCTCATCATGTGCGCCGTGCGGCAAAACGCGCGCTTCGTGCGACAGTCCCATTTCTTCTTCCCCATCGCTTCCTCCTTCGATTCCACCGAGTTCGACTCCTAATGCTGGGCGAAGTGTTGCACGGAATTTTCTGGCTTGACAGAGCGCATACGCTGTTCTATTCCCTAGCAGGAGATCTCACGGAGGGCAAAAGGCAATGAGAATGAGATGTGGCGGACTTGGCGCACTTCTCTTGATCGTCAGCCTACTGGTCTTTCTATTGGTCCTTCCCTTTGACGGAAGGTCGGCTCCCGCCCAATCCGAATTCTGGGAGCAGACGAATGGGCCTCTGGGCGGGACGATCCTCGCACTGACGGCCAGCCCGACGGGCACGCTCTTTGCCGGAGCCTTTGGCGGAGGTGTCTTTCGCTCCGATGATCGCGGAGAGACGTGGACACGGATAGCTACTCTTGGCGCCCACGTGCTGAGCCTAGTCGTCACGCCGGCGGGCGACATCTTGGCGGGAACGGCCGGTCAAGGCATCTACCGCTCGCGCGATGGCGGAACGACGTGGACGGTTGCGAACACGGGGCTCAAGAATCTCTCCGTGCAAGCCCTCTTCGCCACCGAAGACTACATCCTCGCAGGCACCTTTGGCGGCGGCATCTTCCGCTCTACCGATGGCGGCCAAAGCTGGACGGAAGTGAACTTCGGCGTCGCGGCCCTCGATGTGCGCGCCTTCGCCCGCGATTCACGAGGCCGAATCTACGCTGGGACCAATGGAGAACTCTACCGCTCGACCGATCAAGGACGGAGCTGGCGCTACACCTATCACCTCGGGCTTCTCAACAACAACATCGCGACCCTCGTCATCACGCCTGAAGACACCATTTACGTCGGCACGCTCGGCGGCGGCGTCTTCGTCTCGACCGACGATGCCGATCACTTCCGAAGTGTCAACCAAGGCCTTGGAGACAATGAGATCCTCGCTCTGGCGCTCGCTCCCGATGGCACGCTCTTTGCCGGAACGGCTGACAAGGGCATCTTTCGCTCCACAGACGGAGGCGCGACCTGGCAGGACGTGAGCGCGGGATTGGAGAGCTTACGGGTCTTCAGGATCCTGCCCACTGAGGGAGGGGAAATCTTGGTCGGGACTTTGGGAGCTGGCATCTTTCGTTCAACAGACGGCGGGACGAGCTGGAGCGCGGCGAATCAAGGTCTCATTGCTTCGACCGCCCGCTCGATTGCCGTTCGAGCTGATGGGACGCTCGCCGTAGGAGTGAGCACGAACGGGATCTTTCTCTCTCGCGATCAAGGCCAGAGTTATCGGCGCACGCTCCCGCGCGTCGAAGCATTGGCGCTCGCCACGACGCGCGGAGGGACATTCCTCGCAGGAACGCCCGCGGGCTTTTTCCTCTCGCGCGATGGGGAGACATGGACGCTTGTGGGGTTAGCGAATCTGGCTGTTCACTCTATCCTTGTGACGCCAAGCGGTGACATCTTCGCCGGAACTCAAATCGGCCTCCTTCGCTCCACCGACGGAGGAGGGAGCTGGAGGCGTTCGGGACTTCTCGGACGTCGCGTCCTCGCCTTGGCCTCTGGCCCTGGTGGACAACTGTTCGCTGGAACGGGCAACGGCGTCTTCCGCTCGACGGATAATGGCCAGAAGTGGAGCGGATACGGACTCTCGGGAGTGGCTGGGGTTGGCGGAGAGGAGATTCGCGCGCTTGTGGCGACTTCGGATGGCATGCTCTTTGCGGCGACTAAGCGCGGGGTCTTCCGCACGCCCATACAAGACAAGCCTCAATGGCGACGCGTCGTCACGGGATTGAGCAATCTGGATGTGCGCGCGCTCGTCCTGACCGCAAACGGCCATCTCTTCGCTGGAACAGCTCAAGGCGTCTTTCGCTCTCGCGATCGGGGTGAGAGTTGGACGCCGGTCAATGCCGGCTTGACCAACACAGTGGTCCTCGCCCTCGCTCTCGACGCGCGCCAAGTGCTCTACGCCGGGACCGAAGGCGGTGGCGTCTTCCGCAGCACGCGCCCGGTCAGTCCATGAGATCCGTCAGGAGCCCGCGAGTACGCTCGGCCGCGATCAACTTGAGCCCGCGAAGTGAATAGCTGGAATCTCGCTTTGGCGATCCGCTGTGGATCTTTCATCGAGATCCACGCCACAACACCCCCGCGCAAGCGGGCAATCCGAATTCAGCCTGGAGCGCGAGCAAATCCCTACCGCGGCCAAACTCAATTTCAGATGGTCTCCGCCTGTGGCAGGGCTCGCGATGATCGTGGGGCACTCCCTCAGGACAGCTAGTCAGAATAGTGAGCTCCCTCACGGCCCAACGGCGCAACTTGACATCACCGCTCGTTTCGTTTTTGTTATTCCACAGCCCGACGGCGGGTGGATTGTAGGAGGCGCGGGGATGCTGAGGACAGCATCCCGAATCGGGGGGAAGCAAGAAGAGCCTTCGCTTTGAGGGCGAGAGGAGCTTTCAACTGAAAGAGGGGGTGCGCTATGTCGAAACGACAAATGATGAAGACAGCTTTCGCAGTGGGCATAGGGGGATTGTTGCTCCTGCCCGCTTTGGCCTATACGCAAGTCACTGGAGGGGTGTTGAATCCGAGGCTGCGACAATCGTATTTGAGTCTGTCAGCAGCAGTGGCGGCAGCGGCACCGGGAGACACGCTGCTCGTGAGCGGGACGTTGAACGGGGCGAATGCGATCTTGGATTCCGTTGCTCTCCCAGCTGGATTGAAGATCGTGGCGGCACAAGGCTTGCGGGGGACGCTGCAAGTCACCTCGACGCAATGTGGAGCGACGACACTCGGGGTCATCCTCGATGTGAGCGCTCGCCAGGGATCGCTCCTCATTCAAGGGCTCAAACTCATCGTGCCCAACGGATGCATCGGGATCGGCTCATTGGCTAACGGTAATCCTCTCACCGTGCGCAACGTGTTGATCCAACGGGCGACAGCAACGGCCAATATAAGCGGCATGTCCTTGTGGCAAGAATTCGGTGGTCCCTTCCTCATCGAGGGGAATCTCATTCCCAGCACCGGCAATACGAACAGCAACGTGGGCATCTGGATTGATGGCGACGCGACAAATCCGATTGATGCGACGGTGAGACGGAATCGCATTGGCAGCACGGGCGCGCCGACCGGCTTGGGCATCGGGATCATCGAAGTTCCATCTGGAAGCTCGGTCACTGTGGAGAGAAACGTCGTGGATGGGGGAAACGTGATTTGGAGCAGTGGGATCTCTGTCGTCAACAGCAACGGCGTGACCATTCAGCAGAATACGGTGCGCGGATTCGTGGGTCCGACAGGACCGCAGAATGCTTTTGGGATCCTCGTCACAGAATCCTCCAATATCCAAGTGCTCCGAAACGTCGTCGCGAACAATGACATCGGAGTCGTGGTGTGCGACGCCAGCGCATGTGGAGGAAGTAACGGTAGCGGAACCGCTGGTACTGTTGCGATCAACTTCAACAACCTCACGAGTACGGTCACAGGAGCGATCGGTTTATTCTTTTTCCCGGATCCTGGCGCTCCAGCTCCTCTGGATGCGAGAAATAACTGGTGGGGAGCTACCAGCGGGCCGAGTGATGATGATGGGGACACCACCGATTGTCCGGAATTTGTGGCGCCTGGATGTACGACAACGCCGACGGCTGAAGGAGGGGGGCTGCCCGTGGGGGTCAATCCGCCAATTGCAACGGATGATTGCGATATTGCGGCCGGGACTGTGACGACCTGCCCATATCGGACGTCGCCGGTGAGTCCGGCGGGAGCGTGATCGGGATTTGCGATGGTCGAGAGGAGAGGCCTTCAGTTGCGGATTTGATTAGCAATCTCGTCTGGGGCAATGCTGTTGGTGGTGTTGCTTGGCATCGCTCTGGGCTACAATGTCGCCGACAGCCCGATCCGAGGTTTGCTCGTAGGATTATGAACGGTCCACTTTCGGGAGGAGGTGAGGCGCCTCCTCCCTCCCCCGCATTGGGGCTCGCCTACGCCTCGTCCGAGGCAGAACCTCGACGTGCCCATTTGATCTCGCATGAGGGCGGGGAACAATAAAGCGCGGGATGAAACGACGACGACCGCAGACGTGCACGGCGACGCTGGAACGAGAACTGAATCGCCTCGGCTACCGGCTCATCGCCGGCGTGGATGAGGTCGGACGCGGCGCTTGGGCTGGGCCGGTGGTGGCGGCCGCTGTGATCCTCGATCTCGATCGCTTGCCCGAGGGCCTGGATGATTCCAAACGCCTCTCACCAAGCCGCCGAGAGCAACTCTTTCAAGCGATTTCGAACACGGCTCGCGCCATCGCCCTCGGGATCGTGGACGCGCGTGAGATTGACCGCACGAACATCTTGCACGCCACCAAACGCGCCATGCGGCAGGCGATCGAAGGGCTTCACCCCCGCCCCGACTTTCTGCTCATCGATGCCGTGAAGCTCGACGATGTGGGGATCCCTGGCCGAGCGCTCATCCGCGGAGACCAAATTTCAGTCTCCATCGCCGCGGCCTCGATCATCGCCAAGGTCACGCGCGATCGCCTCATGCGAGCATACGATCGGCTTTACCCCGGCTACGGCTTCGCCCAACACGTGGGCTACGGCACGCCAGCGCATCGAGACGCGCTCGCGCGACTCGGCCCGTGTCCCCTCCACCGCCTTTCTTTCCGAGGCGTCCGGCAACTTCCGCTCGACGTTCGATCCCAACCCGAAAAGACGCGTCCTCCATGATACGATGACTTCAAGCCCCTATCGAACGAACGCGGTTGCAGAGAAAAAGAGAACCACCCTGCCGGAAGCCCCGACGTGAGAGCGCCCTCCTCACCTTCTCCGATCCCTACAGGATGAACAGGAGCGAATCGGACTCACCCAAGACGGCGATCAAAACGAGCGGCAGGATGAAGATGACGATCAAAGCGGGATTAGAGAAAGCCACCCCCGGCAAGATTAGGGCTAGGAGCATCAGGGCAAGATACGGGAGCGCAAACGTCGAAAGCGCCAGAAAAGATGGCGCGACAAAAAGCGCCAACCACATCCACTTCTTCATAGCTCTCCTCCCAATGGCGTTCGCAGGCCCAACTGTCCACCTCTTCAGAGCACGAAGACGAAGACGGCCGGTGGAAGCACAAGTCCCGTAATTCCCAGTCCCAGATCGAGTCCCGTCGCCGTGACGACCCCTGCGACGATAGCGAGAAGTTGAATGAAGTTCAACCCGCCTCCGCCCAAGTTCAGCAACTGGAGGATAACGCTGATGACGCTCGGGACGAGAACCGTTGCGCTCTGCCAGAGCAGTGGCAAGCCAACCGTCAGAAAAAGCGCGTGCCGTTTTCGCATAATGCTCCTCTCCTTCTGAAGAAAATCCTCCGCACTACCTATGACAGCCCTTAGTATATTGGTGAACCCAATCTCTGTCAACGAAATTCTCGTTCGACGAGACCACGCCAACGGAAAGAAGCTCTCGAATTGGCGAGGAATATGCTCGGAATGAGCCGCCGCGATCCCTATTCAAACCCGCATCTTGTAGGCGAGCGCATGCGAGAGCGTGGTCTTGACAGAGGGAGAGAGAATTCTCTCAGGGTGGGAGAGGGGATCCATCGGGCCCCTTTCTTTCGGAGCTTTGGGGAATTCATTTCGAAGGGCCGCTTGTCTTCAAGCTCGCCTCCCCGAGACGCACACACTTGTCCATGCGGGCTCGATGCGGAAGAGCGTCAGGCCCATCTTTCAGCTCGCCCGATGCGGGAGGTGATCGCTCACGACCGCAGTGCGGAATGGGGCGATTTCGATAAGATTCACCTTCGCCTATGGCGAGATTCGAGCACCTCTGTGCCCAGGGTTATAGAGGGGGCGATTTCAATCGAGCGCACCCTCTTTGAGGGTGCCGCATTCGGTCACCTACGTCCCGGGCTCCGCGCAGAGGAATCGCCATCAGCGCTGGCCCTTTGTGGTGAAGGATCCCGACCGACACTGATCCTGGCCCACTTCAAATTCAAATAGATGATTCCCCTCACTCTCACCACTTCTGAGCCACCAGCCTCCTCGCACGCGAGCCCCAAAAAGATGAAAGGTGACGCTTCGGCTTCTCCTGCGGGGAGAAGCCATCGCGTCACCACGAATAGGCCTTCAGCGTGGCAGCCCCACAAATGCCACAAAGAAGATCCAAATGAGGAGAAGCCAAATTGGCAGAGTCATAGTCCTTCATCCTCCTTTCGCCCTTGCGATTTGTCTTCATCCACCAAGGACGCAAGACCCCACGATTTTCCGAAAGGGCCCTTCCTCTTCATTCGAAATGGGGAGCAGTAGGAGAGCTACTGCTCCCATAGCTCCTCTGGGCTTTTCCTACAGACCCATGATGAAATTCGAAATGCCGGGGGTCGGGAAAAAGCCCGAGACGAAATACCCGAAGACAGTTGTGGTCGCGAACAGAGCTGTGAACGCCGCTGGGATGTATGTAGCGAAAACCCCTGAACTCCCATACAGGATCAACGCCATGATCCCGGGCAAAACCTGTCCCAGCGCAACGGGAAAACCGAACAGATAAGTCAATGCTAAAAGCTTCCTCATAGCGTCCTCCTTATCGAAATGTTTTCAAAGCCATTCCGGCCAATTCTCCCGATCTCACGCAATAACCGGGTTGAGTGAGAAGAAGAGAAATCCCAACCCGATCAACGCCGCGATGAACTTCGTGATGACCGTCACGCCAGCCGCCTCGATCAAGAAGCCAATGGCCAGCGCGCTCGGCAGCATCACCGTGAGCGAAAAGCCCAAAACGGATGTCAAGGCCAAGACCATTGTCGCAAGCTTCTTCATAACCCTCCTCCTTTAAGGATTTCCCCTTCGCGGGAAGTTTGAAAAACTCATGCCTTCGCCGTGCCTCTTTAAGCCCCAAGGTTGACACCGAGTGCACCAATTATGCCAGTGAACCCGGCAATCCCCACAAGGGCTGTGAAGAGCGTCGTCACATTCGCCAGGATGTTTCCACCTCCGAGCACCAGCGCGATCACGAAGAGGACCTGAGGCACGACACCCACTGCGAGCGACAGAAGGGGCATGCTCAACAGCCCCATCCCTGCCATCACTTTTCTCATAACCATCCTCCTGACTGAGGTTGAGAAGCAATTCCGGGCGCATATATTATCCGGCGTCTCCCCGTTTGTCAAGAGAAAATTCGCTTACGGGTGAAAAATTTTCGAGCACGGAGGGGTGACGAGCCCGAAGAGGTCGGGCCCTGCCGAGCCGATGAGCCGAAGATCGTCCGGGGTGAGCCCTACGCGAGCCAATGAAGCCGATCGCAGGTGAGCGGCAGCGAATGCCGTCGTTCTCGAACGGACACGCCGAAAGCGCGCCTGCGAAGCGGGCGTTCGACCGCAGCCCGGAATGAGGGCGAGCGCCCTCGGGACACGCGACCTCTCCCAGATGTCTCCAAAAGCCTGCGCCCGTGGGTGCCCTCGCCGAGGGGACAAGCGGCGATAGAGGTCCTCGATCCATGCGTCGGCGACATCGTGCGTGAGGGAGCCTTGGGCGAGGCCAGATCCATAGAAGGAAACTGACGAAATCGGAGGCCAGCGGGCTACCCGGGGGCTCGTCGTGAGGCCAGCTCCATGGAAGCTACCTCGCCTCGTTGGGAATTGCTCCTGGGCGCATTTGGTCACCTGTGTGGAGAAACCGGATGCGCTCCCGGTCGCTTTCGATTACTCTCGACCGTCCTCTTCCGGCAAGAAGGGGAGGCGGCGGAAGCGCAGGAAGCCTTGGGAGCTTCCGCCGCTGACGAACCACTCGACCAATTCCGCTTGGGCCAACACCTGCGATTCGGGAGTCGCCCATTCTTCTCCGATCACGACGGGCGTGGCTTTCACTCCGACCGCGCGCAACGTATCCGCCCGTTGGCGCGCGCGACGGATGTCCTGTGCGTCCACCTTCTGCGAGATCTCCACAAGGAGCACCTCGTCCTCTTTCCACCAGAGGAGATCGGCCAAGAAGGGATCGGCTGGAGGATCTGGGGTCTGACCTTGCTGATAAAGCGGGCGAAGCCATTGACTGAGGCGACGACGGACATCGGGGTCGCTGGGCGCACCGCCCTCACCGCCGAGGAACAAGTTCGGAGCCCGCGCTATTGTTCGCCGTTCATATCGCTCGCCTTCACGTCGGCCCGCTTCGCCCTGTTGCCATCCGACCAATTGCAGCAAGACTTGCCCCATCTGCCGCTGCGCCGCCGCAAGCTCGGCCGTTTGCTCTTGCATCTGTCGTTGCGCCGCCGCCAATTCAGCCACTTGTTGCTCCGTTCGCCGTTGCGCAGCCGCTAGTTCGGCCAGTTGCTGCTCCATCTGTCGTTGCGCCGCCGCCAATTCCGCCACCCACTGCTCCGTCCGTTGCTGCGCCGCCGCCAGCTCGGCCACCTGCTGTTCCGTCCGTCGTTGCGCTTCGGCCAGCTCTCTCACCTGCTCTGCTAAGGCCTGGACCCGCTCTTCCGTTCGCCGTTGAGCCTCGGCTAATTCGTGGACAACAGTGGGAAGCTCCAGGAGTTGATCCGTCAAAAGGAGTCGCCTCAGTTCGGCTCGCCATTCGGGATGCTCTTCCAAGATCCGAACCAGGTCATGAAAGTCCTTCAAGGTAAAGGCCATCGTGTCCTCCCCTGCTGTTCAAGCCTTTTATTATACCTCGCCCCGATGATGAAGGCGATAGATGACTGTCCGAAGCCTCACCATTTGGGCATTCGCACACGTCGGGCTCGCGTAAGAGTGAGCGAGGGTGAGGCTCGTCGCTCTGCCCACAAGCCCACGTGAGGGATTGAATAGAAATGGCCACGCTGCGACTCACTCCACTACACGGGCCCGCGAAGGGGGTGTCCGCGGCTCGATTGGGGTGAGCGAAGCGAATCCTAAGGAGCTTCTGCCGCTTGCTCCGCAGGCTTCATGCCACCGGAAACTCATCGGCTCTCTGCAGGCCCTCGATGGGGACGCTTCACGAAGTGCAGCAGCTCGACCGACTCGCGGTCTTCTCCAGCGAAGAGTTGGAAGATGAGACGGCCCATTTGCGTGGCCGCCCGTTTGAGCACGCTGACGTCCTTCGTCAGACGGCTGAGCGGAAGTTGAGGATCGAGAAAAAGCGCCACGATGTTCGCCGGCGCGTCGCGACGACCGAGGGCGAGATCGAGGGCGCGATTGTAGGTTTCGTGCCGATGGAGGAAGGCGCGTTCGAGATCCCGACTGAGCGGACGGAGCAGCCGAGCGGCCAACATGCGTTCGAGGGCGCTGGGGGGCTTGGCGCGATGGGTCTTGGGGACGGTGAGCACGACCAGGAGATCCGTGCATCCGTCGAGCAGGGCGCGCTCGATGGGAATCGCGTCCACGACGCCGCCATCCACGTAGAGGCGCTCGCCGACGCGCACCGGATAGGGGTAAAGGATCGGCAAAGCGGCGCTGGCTTTGAGCGCGGCGAGCAGATCGAGCTCATGGTCATGGCTGCTGAAGAGGACTTCGCGCCCGGTTTGAACTTCGGTCGCGATGATGTGGAGCGGCGTTCGATTTTGGCGCACGCGATCGAGATCGAGCCGTTTTCGGCGGGCGATGATCTCTTGGAAGAGGAAGTCCATGTCCACGATTTTCCACAAGCGCGCGGGATTGATGAAGCGGCGATTGGCGATGTCCTGGTAGTAGATCGAGGTGCCGAAGGCAGCTTGTCCGGCCAGGAAGTACGCACCGTTGATGGCTCCCGCCGAAGCGCCGTAGACGGCGTCGAAGGCCTCGGTGAAGCCGAGTTGCTCCAAAGCGATAATAGCGCCGGCGCTGGCGACGCCGCGCATGGCGCCGCCTTGAAGGACGCACGCCGTTTTGAGAGAACGCGGAGTCCACCGTTGCGCTTCGCGCTCGAGCTTGCGCTCGAGGATGTGGTGAAGAGCGGTCTCTGGCCGAAGGCCGGCGACGCGATCTGAGAGCGCTTGGATCGTTCGCGCGATCCGCGCGCGATCAATCTCGCGCTCGTTCATCGCAACTGCTCGAGAGGGCGGCGCCCCGCAAATCCGGTATCGAGCGGATGCCAATAGGCGAGCCGGGGCTCACCGACTCGCCAACACAAGTAGACCTCTTCCCCATCAGGACGTCGGTGCGGGAAGTCCACGAGTCCGTCTTCAAGGCCCTTCACGAGGATGCCCTCGCGGTGCAGGCGCGCGACGATCTGCGACAGGGTGACGAATTCGGGCGGATACGGCCCGAGCTGATCGGGATGGAAGCCTGGGCGATAGTGCCCCGCCGAGACATCGAACCCCCGCGCCGCGAGCGTTCGCGCGAGTTCGGCCATGCGTTCGATCTCCGCGCGCCAGCGCGCCAATGCGCGCTCGGCTTCCTCGATCGAGAAATACCGCTCATGTCGCATCGTTCCCCCTCCCGGGTTTTGGCGTCGTCCTCACGGGATCCAATCGGCGATGAAGAGATTGGTCTCGCCGGGCGTCCTCGCGTTGCGATTAGAAGCGAAGACGAGCTTTCGGCCATCGGGCGAGAACATGGGGAAGCCATCGAACGCGGGACTGAAGGTGATCCGCTCCAGCCCCGTCCCATCGTCGTTGATGAGGAAGAGGTCGAAGTTGCGCCGCGTCGGATCGTGATGATTGGAGGAGAAGATGATGCGCCGGCCACTCGGATGAAAGAAGGGGGCGAAGTTCGCCGCGCCATTGTTGGTGATTTGGCGCTGCCGCGAACCGTCAGCGTCCATGACGTAGATCTCCAGGCGGATGGGACGAAGCGCGCCATCCCTGAGCATCGCCTGGAAATTGGAGAGTTCGGCCATATTGCGGGGATGATGGGCGCGATAGACGATGCGCTTGCCATCGGGCGAGAAGAAAGCACCGCCGTCGTAGCCGGGCGTGCGGGTCAAGCGCTTCACGTTGCGACCGTCGGCATCCATGACGTAAATGTCCGGATCGCCATCGCGCATCGAGGTGAAGACGATCTTCTTTCCATCTGGAGAGATCGTGGCCTCGGCGTCATAGCCGGGCGTATTCGTGAGCTGCTTGAGATCGGAGCCATCCGCGCGCGCGGAGAAGATGTCGTAGCCCTCGTAGAGCGCCCAGACGTAGCCGCGCGTGCGATCCGGTGGCGGCGGACAATCCGGACTGACGTGATGCGTCGAGGAGTAGATGATGCGATCCCCCTTCGGGAAGAAATAGGCACAGGTCGTGCGCCCTTTGCCCGTGCTCACCAGCCGAACATCGTTCGTCTGCAGGTCCAAGATGAAGATCTGGTCGCAGAGAAACGGCGGGCGCGTGGATTGGAAGATGAGCTTCTTCCCGTCGGCGGAGAAATAGGCCTCGGCGTTCTCACCGCCGAAGGTGAGTTGGCGGATGTTGGCCAGATGGCGTTCTTCGCCGGGAAAGAGCAAGCCGCGCGGTTCCGCGGCTGGCGGTTCTTGTCCCACTGAGGGACGGCCGCCGACGCTCGCGCCGATCACAGCGAGAATGAGAGCGCTCGTTCGGATCCATAGACGTCCCCTCACGGCGTGTTTCCTCCCTTAGTCGTTCGGCTCAATGGAGTGCTTCACGAGCACCCATCTCAGAAGCGATGAAGTCTATGCCGTTTCCGCGCCTATTTCAAGAGCGGGTAAGCGGCGGATTCTTCTTCCCCTAAAGGATGCGATTCGAGTTCCCGGGCAAGAGGCCGAGGGGGCGGCTCGGTTGCTTGCCCGGGGGGAGATTATGTATGATTGAGCGCAGAAGAATGGCCCCAGGGCGATCCCAAAAGCGCGGGGGGGGAAGAAGCGATGGGGCGCAAGAAGGGAGGGAACATGCCGGAGTCATCGAGTGCCAGACAGCGTCTGGCGGAGGAGATCGAAAATTTGAGTGAGGAAGAGGCGGTGGAAGTCCTCGAGTACATCTCCATCATGCGGTTGATGAAGGAAGAGGAGCGCCACCCGGAACAGTTTCAGAAGGAGTTGCTCTCCTTGCTCTCCCCTTCGGAGAAAGGGAGCGCCTCCGCTTCACGAAGCCGGAAGGGCGCATCGTGAGGGAGCGTTCCACGAAGGCTTCGCGAGCAGGAAGATGGACTCCTACCCCTCTCCTGACCGCATGAGGTTCTCCTCCGAGCTTTCGGCGGAAGGCGAATGCGCGGGCTCGTCGTCATTCTGGTGACGCTCATCGGCAGCGGGAGTTTCGAGACCATCGCCGTTCAAGAGAATCCGGAGGCAGCGAAGCGCGCGCTGATCGAGCAGCTTCGGGCTCCGGACGCGACGCGCCGCCGAGATGCCCTCTTGGCCTTGAGCGCGTTTCACGATCCGGCCTTACTTCCTCTTTTTCAGATGGCAGCTCAGGATTCGGAGGCCAGCGTGCGTGCGGCGGCGATCATGGCTCTGGGGCAGTTCAACCCAACAGAGGCCTCTATGGGGTTGAAGGAAGTGATCCCGCTGCTGCTGCAAGCCGTGAGAGATTCGCATCCGCTGGTTCGACGCGCGGCGGCTTGGACGCTCGGCCGCGTGCGCGATCCGCGAGCGACGAACGCCCTTCGAGAAGCTGCGCGAGATTCGGACGCTGCCGTGCGCGCGGCCGCTATTGAAGCGCTCGCCGAGCATCCGGATGACGTCGCACTTCCCACGCTTCTCGAGCGCTTACAGGACAAGGATGCTTTCGTGCGGCGTCAGGCCGCGCGCGCCTTGGGGCGATGGCGCGCCCAGGCGGCTACGATCCCTCTCATCACGCGGGTGACGCGCGAGAAGGACCCAGAGGTCAAACGCGCGATCGCCTGGGCGCTTGGCGAAATCGGCGATCCACAAGCAACGGAGACGCTGCGGACGCTCTCCCGTTCTCCCGATCCGTACCTGAGCGAGGCGGCTCGCGAAGCGCTCCGCAAGGTCCGCGCTCGCGAGCGCTGAGGCTCACCCTTGCTTCACGAAGACCTGCCTGCGCGTCCGCTCGCCCTGCGGCGTCATGGTCGTCGTCTCGATGATCAACGTCTTCCCATCCTCCGAGAGCGTGCGCGTTTCGGTGATCTCCAGATCTATCGTCCCCATCGGGGATTGGATCGTTTGCATGCCCTTGGTCACCAGTTTGCCCTTCTCCCACTTCGTCTTGGAACGGAATTCTCCGCCGCGCATGCCGGGATTGACGTTCTCCTTCCCGTCGGTCGTATAGACCAGCTCTTGTACCTGCTCGCCGCGCTCGCTCTTGATGATGCGCTTGATCTTGAGCACAGGCTCCTGATGCTCGATGATCAGAGTGACGTCGGGGCTGAACCCGCCGCGTCCCCCCATCCCCATGCCAGGCGGATCGCTCTTCTCCTTATCCAAGACCCAGGTCCCACTCAGGTTCGGCCTCTCCTGGGCCATCCCCGCGAGCCCGAGGACAAGCACGCTGATGGCAACGACGGCTATTCGCTTCATGCGCATCCCTCCTTTTGCTGAGACTTTCGATTCGGTTATCTCCATGTGGCTAAGAACGTCCCCAGCCGAGAGGAGGTTACACGGAAAATGGGCGTGGGCCGATCCTCGAAGGAGGCCTCACGCGCGAGCCGCGTTGGCGCGCTGTCGGAGCGCTTCAAAGAGGACGATTCCGACGGCGACCGAGACATTGAGCGATGTGATTTGCCCCCTCATGGGGATAGAAACGAGCAGATCGCATTGGGCGCGGGTGAGGCGGCGCAATCCTTTCCCTTCGCTGCCGAAGACGAAAGCGATGGGCCCCGTGTACGCCACCTCTGTATAGGGGATGGGACCATCGGCCTCCACGCCAATGATGCGCACGGCGCGCTCGCGCAGTTGACGGCAGAAGGCGGCGAGATTGGTCACGCGCGCCAGCGGCGTGTGGATCCATGCGCCGGCCGACGTCTTGGCGACGACCTCCGTCAAACCGGCGGCGCGATCCTTGGGGATCACGACGGCTTGCGCCCCCGCGCCGTGCGCCGTGCGCAAGATCGCGCCCAAATTGCGTGGATCCTCGACGTGATCCAAGAGCACCAGCAGCGTCTCCTCCGTGAGATGGGCCAGGATTTGTTCCGGATCGGCGTATTCGCCGGCCGCCAGATAGGCGATCACTCCTTGATGAACGGCCTGTGGGGCCAACCGATCTAAGACCGCGCGCGAGACGATGTGTACGGGAATGCCCGCACCGCGCGCCTCAGCCAACAACTCGTTCATGCGCTGCCGCTTCCCTCCTCGGGCGACGAGCACCTTGTGCACCGCTCGGCCTCGAGCGCGAATGGCCTCGCGTACGGGAGCCCATCCGTAAACGATCGTGGGCTTCGTCGTCATGGCGCCTTCGACCAACTCAAGTGTAGCACGAAGCCGAAGAGGGAAGGACGCTCATCGAGCTAAGGAAGGGAGTTTCGACCGAGTGGAGATGGAACGAATCAGGTACCGACAGACTGTCTCCCCATCTTGGATGAAACACTCGCGCGTGACACAGGCGCGAAGCAGTTCCTCGTGCATGCGCAGCTCTTGCTCGCAGAGTTCTGGACAGACCGCTGCGATGCGGCGCAAGGGACAGTGGGCTTGCGTCAAGAGGAAGCGGCCGGCGCCGATCTTCTCCCAGGAGGCGAGAAAGCCCATCTCCGTCATCGCTTCCGTCAAAAGCTGGACGCGCTCTCGCAGGGACTTGCCCACCAGGCGCGTCCGGAGCCGCGCGATCAGCTTTGTCGTCCGATGCCGCAGCAGCCGACGGAGCGCGCGCTCGCCGAAGAGCTCGCGCACGCCTTCGAGGAGCTCCACGGCGAACTCGCTATACCGCTCGGGAAAAAACCGATCGGCCTCCTCCGTGAGCCGATAGACTTTCACCGGACGTCCACGCCCTCGAGGCTGAATTTGGGCCGTGACCAAGCGATCGCGCTCCAACAGATCGAGATGGCGGCGAAGACTCACGCCCGACAGCCGCAGCTCACGCGCCAATTCCGCGACCGTCGCGCTTCCCCACTGCTTGAGCCGCTCGACGACGCGCATGCGGGTGGACGTATTGGTATTCGACCATCGCTCCATACATTCGGTCGTATTGTACCACAGGTCCGCGCCTCAGCAAACACAGATTATTCAGGCAAAATGTTGCCTATTTCGCGGCGAGCTGATAAGATTAGTCCTTCGCGAGAACTCATGGCAGGAGGGAACGACGATGACACTCACGATCACCGAAGCCGCCGCGGCTGAGATCAAGAAATTCATCGAGAGCGAGAATCTCTCGCCGGAGCGGGTCGGCTTGCGCGTGCGCGTCATCCCAGGCGGATGTTCGGGATTTCAGTATGACCTCGCCCTGGATGACGCCCCCGAGAGCACTGACGAGATCTTGGAGATTCACGGGATCCGGGTCTTCGTGGATCCGTTGAGCAAGCGATACCTGAACGGCGTCGAGATTGATTACGTGCGCTCGGTGATGGGCTCAGGATTCACCTTCCGGAATCCGAACGCCCGCGGGACGTGTGGCTGCGGCAGCAGCTTCACCGTTTGATGGGGCCTTTGGCGAAACGCCCAGCGCTTCGCCGAACCCCTCCGAAAAGGAGGCGCACATGTTCGGCAAGAGGGTCAGCGAGAGCGATGTCCTGCGGGCTCTGCGTCAGGTCGTGGATCCCGATTTGCACCGGGACATCGTCTCGCTGGGATTCATCAAGAATCTCAAGATCGAAGACTCCGTCGTGAGCTTCGACATCAACTTGACCACGCCCGCCTGCCCCGTGAGGGAGCGGATGCGGGAAGAAGCGCGGTGGGCCGTCGCGCAGCTGGAGGGCGTGCGCGAGGTGCGGGTGAACTTGACGGCAGACGTTCGACCGCACGCTGGGTTGGACCGATCTGCGCTCGCCGGAGTGCGAAACATCGTCGCCATCGGCAGCGGCAAGGGCGGTGTGGGTAAATCCACTGTCGCTGTGAATCTGGCCGCTGCTCTGCACATGAGTGGCGCGCGCGTCGGATTGCTCGATGCCGACATTTACGGTCCGGCCGTTCCCATCATGCTCGGGCACCAGCAGCAGGCCGAAGTTCGTGGAAACCGCATCTTGCCCGCCGAACATCACCGCTTGCGCTTCCTCTCGATGGGACTGTTTGTGCCCGGCGATAAGCCGTTGATCTGGCGCGGCCCGATGGCCCATAAGGCCTTGCAACAATGCCTCTTCGATGTGGAGTGGGGGGAGTTGGATTACCTGCTCGTGGATCTGCCCCCTGGGACGGGAGATGTTCACCTGACGTTGGCGCAATCGGTGCCTGTCACCGGCGCCGTCATCGTCTCCACGCCTCAGGACGTGGGATTGGTGATCTCAATGAAGACGCTGCGCATGTTCCAGCAAACGAACGTTCCCATCCTGGGGATCGTGGAGAACATGAGCTATTACATCTGCCCCCACTGCGGCGCCCGCGAAGAGATCTTCGGCCATGGGGGAGCGCGTCGAGCCAGTGAGGAGCTGGGCGTTCCTTTCCTCGGAGAGATCCCCATTGACGTTCGCATTCGTCAGCAGGCCGACACGGGGATGCCGATCGTACTCGCCGATCCGGAATCGCCAGCGGCTCACGCCTATCGTGCGATCGCCGAGCAGTTGGCGGCGCAGATCAGCATCGTGAACTACCAAATGACCCCGCTTCGGATCGAGGAAGTCTCGACATGATCGAGCCCTTTGATCCCTCAAGGAGCGGGAGCATGAGCGCACATGGCCCCATTCGCCCTAGTGCGATTAAGAAGGTCGGAGCGTCCGAGATTCACATCCTCTGGAGCGACGGGCACGCGAGTATCTATCGGGCGAGCTATTTGCGACGTCACTGCCGCTGCGCGCTATGCGTGGACGAGCTGACTGGTCGTCCCACGCTCGTTCCCGAGACGATCCCGGATGACCTCACCATCATCAGCGTCGAGCTGGTCGGCCAGTATGCCCTGCACTTCCAATGGAGCGATGGACACAGCACAGGCATCTATCCGTTCGCGCAGCTTCGCGCCCTCTGCCCGTGCGAGCTGTGCGCGAGCGCATCATCGCGAGCAGCACCTTTGACATGAAGATCCCGCATGCTCATCCGCATCGCGCGCGGAGGGACGAGGAGCGATCTTATTGGCTCAGGTCATCGGACGCGTCGTTTATACGGCGAAGGATGAGACGCCGCACGAGCTGAAGTTGCTTGTGATTTCCCCCTCTCTCTCTCCGGACAGGGAACCCGCTGGGAATCCCCTCATCGCCACGGATCCTGTCGGCGCCGGAGCGAGCGAATTCGTCCTCTGGTGTCGGGGACGCGGGATGAGCTTCCCGATCTTCCCGCGCGAAGTCCCCGCCGATTGCCCCATCGTCGGGATCGTTGACGACATCGCCACCTCCCTTCATCGCCCAGCGCGAGACCACTTCCGTCTCGACCGGCCTTCAAGTGGCGAAAAAAGTCTTGACTTCCTCGCCCTCTTGCTATAGGATGCAGCCGCATCGGTTGGGCGTATGTTGTGGGGTGTGTGTGGCGAAGGTGAGAACCGAACCGTCGTCCTTCGCCCAAGACGTCGGTTCGCAATCCCCTGGGGATTCCCGGCTCTTTCTTCGGGCCATCTCTTTTTAGAGCCTTCTTCGGAAGCGCAGCGTTCCCTCGAAGAGGGATCCGGCGAAGGGATTTTCCATCAGGAGGTCAGACCATGCCGAGGATGCGAGGAAGAGTGAAGTGGTTCAACAACCAGAAGGGGTATGGGTTCATCGAGCAACCCGATGGCCGCCCCGATGTGTTCGTCCATTACTCGGCGATTCAAGAGGAGGGGTACAAGTCTCTGAAGGAAGGACAGCTCGTTGAGTTCGATCTCGTAGAAGGTCCGAAGGGATTACAAGCGGAGAACGTGGTGAAACTCTAGCGTCGGCGCTTTAGGAGACCTTCGGCGTCAGAACCTCCCCCGATTTTCGCAGCGCGTGTGCGAGTCTTCCGAGGCCTCCCTGGAGGAAGCCCTTGTAGACTCGTGCTGGGAAGATCTTTCGTCTTGCGCCACGCTCTCCCCGATCGCGCGAAAAGCCCCAGGTGAGTGGCGTCGGGCGCGTCATCTCCCCCATCGGAGGGCATATCAAGGCGTCGTGCGACGTTTGCGACCGCAGCGAGGAGATTTACTGAGGTTCCAGCAGCGCGCGTTTTGCGGCACGCAAGTTGCATCTCTGAAGAGCGGGAGCCTCGAGCGACCCACGTGATCGCGCGAGGCATCTTCGCCGATTAGGAGGGGACATATGCCGGAGCCGGAAGAGGAGAAAGAGCTTGAGAAGGAGAGAGGCTTCGAGATTGAGCTTCTCTTCTTCATCGTCGGTGCAGGGTTCGTCTTCTTCGGCTTGCTGTTCATCCTGACCGGGATCGGCGCGCTGATTGGCATCGGCATGGTCGTGCTCGGGGGGTTGATCGGGCTTTTCGGCTCGGCCATTGGTGTGGTCCTCGAATGGCGAACATCGCGCAAGCGAGGGACTTGAGCCGGATCTCACCGGATGCACAGACGTTCCAGAAGCCGGGCGAGCAGTTCCGAACGATTCGTCGGGGTCAACTCCCAGAGCTCGACATCGGGGCGCGCGCGGATCCGCTCAATGACCGGATGGGAGCTTTGTTGAATTGTCGCGATGAGGCGCTTGGGGCTGATCAAGATCTTGTCGAGGACACGAACGAAAGCGTGCGAGAAGAGTTCCATGCGCGCGATCTCATCCACGATGAGGAAAGGGATGGCCTCATCAGTCAATCCCCGCTCCAGAACGGGGACAGCGACCTCTTCCATCGCGCGAACGTCCACGCCATATCGGGAGACGCGATAGGGAGTTTGAAAATCCACGTGAGCGAGCAAGCGCCGCTGCCCCTCCAACGTGACGATCTCAAATCCGACGCGATGGCCTGCCGCGTCTCGCACTTCGAGCGTGTAAAAGCCCGCTGCTTGTGGGACCAATCGCTCGGCCACTTGTCGAAGGAGCGTCGTCTTGCCAACACCCGGCCGTCCCGTGATGAGGAGATGGCGTCGCGTCGGCGAGACCGTCGGCATCATGTCACTCACGGATTTCCGATGGGCGCCGAACGGTGATCACCTGACGGCGGCTGCGTCACGACCTCGCGATGTTGCCAACAACGACCACCGCCGCGCACGCGGCGTCGACATGGGCGTCCGCTTTTGGTCGGCGCGCCGCACAGGGTGCTGACTTCCTGAGAGGTGCTCCTCGAAGACGAATTTGGATTCCCCGAAGGGGGCGCCGGAGGCATCTCGCGAGGAGGAGCGAGGCGTTCGATCCGAAGCACCGGGTCTGGAGAAGGAGCGCGTACCGAGAGGCGGCCCACCAAAAATCCCAAGGCGAGACTCGCAATGAGGAGCGCACCCAGCCATCCCCGTCGGTGTCGTTCGAAGCGGCGGGCACACGCATCGCAAAACTGCCGGCTGTGCCAGAAACGCCAACGCTCTCGTTCGATGCGATGCCCGCATTCGGCGCAATAGCGAGGCCGATACATGCGCAGTTCCGTTCATCCGCCCGTGCGGCCACGGGCGTCACCGACCTTCTTTCAGCAATTCCCGCAGGACGTAAGGCAGAATGCCGCCGTGCCGATAATATTCGACCTCGATGGGGGTATCTACGCGCGCGATGGCCGAGAAGACCGTCTCGCTGCCATCTTCGCGTCGAGCGCGAACCGTGAGCATTTGACGCGGGGCGAGTCCTTCCGCCAAGCCCGCGATGTCATAGATCTCACGACCGGTGAGGCCGAGCGTCTCGCGATTCTCCCCTTCGCGAAATTGCAGAGGGAGGATGCCCATCCCGATGAGATTGCTGCGGTGAATGCGTTCGAAGCTCTCAGCGAGCACAGCACGCACGCCGAGCAGGCGCGGCCCCTTAGCCGCCCAATCCCGCGAAGAGCCCGAACCATATTCCTTCCCGGCGATGACCAGAAGCGGCACATGCTCCGCCCGATACCGCTCGGCCGCCTCAAAGATCGTCACGCGCTCGCCGTCTGGGAAGTGCACGGTCCATCCCCCCTCGACGTCCGGCACGAGCAGATTCCGCAAGCGAATATTGGCGAACGTGCCACGGATCATCACCTCGTGATTGCCGCGTCGCGCTCCATAGGAATTGAAGTCCGAAGGGGCGACGCCGCACGCGATCAGATATTGCCCGGCTGGGCTTTGAACGGGAATCGAACCGGCGGGCGAGATATGATCGGTCGTCACCGAATCGCCGAGCACAAGAAGCGCGCGCGCTCCACGAATGTCCTCGAGGGGAGATGCCTCGATCGGCATCTCCTCGAAAAATGGGGGACGACGAATGTACGTGGAGGCCTCGTCCCATGCGAACAATTCTCCTGTCGGCGCGGAGAGCGCGTTCCAGCGTTCCTCGCCGCGGAAGACGTCGGCGTAGGTTCGGCGGAACATCTCGCGGCGAATGGCGGCGCCCATTGTCGCCTGAATCTCCTCAGGCGTCGGCCAGATGTCCTTCAGATACACGGGACGGCCTTCGGGATCTGTCCCAAGCGGCTCTGCCAGCAGATCCACATCCATCGTGCCCGCCAGCGCGTAGGCGACGACAAGTGGCGGCGAGGCCAGATAGTTCGCGCGCACCAGAGGATGCACGCGCCCTTCAAAATTGCGGTTACCGCTCAAGACGGCGACGGCGACCAGCCTCTCTTCCTGAATCGCGCGAGCGATGGGCTCGGGCAACGGCCCACTATTTCCGATGCACGTCGTGCAGCCGTAGCCGACGAGGTGAAAGCGCAAAGCCTCCAGATAACGCAGCAAGCCCGCTTCGCGCAAGTACTCGATGACGACGCGCGAGCCCGGTGCTAGACTCGTTTTCACCCAAGGCTTGGCTCGAAGCCCACGTTCGACGGCCTTCTTCGCCAAAAGCCCAGCGGCGATCATCACCGTGGGATTCGATGTATTCGTACAACTGGTGATGGCAGCGATGACGACCGATCCGTGCCCTAGCTCCGCCTCGTGATCGTTCACGCGCACTGAGACCCGCTTCCGAAGGGGAATGGGTGCGGACTCCACGGCTTCGCCTTCGACCCATTGAGCGAGCTGCTCCGCACCGAACTTTTGGACCTCGCCGTTGACCATGCCCACGAGCGCTCGACGGAAGGCGCGACGCGAATCCTTGAGCGGAACTCGATCTTGAGGACGGCGGGGTCCAGCTACGCTCGGCTCGACCGTGCTGAGATCCAGCTCGATCGTGTCGGAGAAGATGGGATCCGGCGTCTCTTCGCTTCGGAAGAGCCCTTGCTCCTTCGTATATGCCTCGACGAGCGCCACCAAGTCGTCCTCGCGTCCGGTGAAGCGCAGATAGCGCAATGTCTCCTCATCCACGGGGAAGAAGCCGACCGTCGCACCATATTCCGGGGCCATGTTGGCGATCGTCGCGCGATCAGCCGCGCTCAAGCTCCGAAGCCCCGGCCCATAAAATTCCACGAATTTCCCGACGACACCTTTTCGGCGGAGCATCTCGGTGACGGTGAGCACCAAGTCCGTGGCCGTCGCTCCCGGAGGCAGCTCCCCTGTCAGCTTGAAGCCCACGACTTCCGGAATGAGCATCGCGATCGGCTGGCCGAGCATCGCAGCTTCCGCTTCGATCCCTCCAACGCCCCAGCCCAGCACGCCGATCCCATTGATCATCGTCGTATGCGAGTCCGTGCCGACGAGCGTATCCGGATAGGCGAGACCTTCCTCCAAGAACACCACGCGGGCTAAGTATTCGAGATTGACCTGATGCACGATCCCCATCCCCGGAGGGACGACGCGAAAATTCGCGAAGGCCTGCTGCCCCCATTTCAGGAAGCGATATCGCTCGTGATTTCGCTCGAACTCGCGCGCCACGTTCTCGGCGAAGGCCGTCGGCGTGCCGGACTGATCCACCTGAATGGAGTGATCAACGACCAAGTCCACCGGAGTCAGCGGATTGATGCGTCGCGGATCGCTGCCTTGCTGACGCATCCAATCGCGCATCGCCGCCAGGTCCACGAGCGCTGGCACGCCGGTGAAATCCTGCATGAGGACGCGCGCCGGTCGAAATGCGATCTCGCGTTCCTGGCGACCTCCGGTCACGCTCCGACAGACGGCCACAACGTCCTCAGGCGTCACCGTGCGACCATCCTCAAAACGCAAGAGGTTCTCCACGAGAACCTTCAGCGAGAATGGGAGTCGCGCGACCTCTGGCACGCCCGCCCGCGCTAAGGCCGCCAGAGAGAAGTACTCCACCGAGAGCGAACCTATCGAGAGTCGGGATCGGACGCCGAAACTGTCCTTCGTCCCCCTGCCCATAAATCGTCCTCCCTTTCGGTCCCTGCGCGCCTCGGAATCCCCACGACGGGATTCCTCCCACGAGGAATTCAACCCTTGATGATACCAATCCCGCCTCGAATTTTCCACCGAGGACGTCTCCTTCGGTCGGAGAGAGAGTCAGCGAGAGCCCATTTGACGACTTTTCGAGCCTTTGGCTAACATCAAACACTGTTCTTGATCGTCTGGAGGAGTCCCGAACGGGGATTCCGGCGGAGAGAAAGGCTGTGGCGGTCACGGAGGCGGAGCTGAAGCGGATCTTCGCGGAAGCGGTGCGTCAGATCACAGGGCGGCGATCGGTGCCGGAGATTGAAGTGGGGTTCTATCCGTTCGCCGGCCTCAATAACTATATCCGTTTGCGAAGCAATCGGCTGCATGTGAAGCTCTCAGACATTCTGCGGGAAGCGCCACGGCGCGTCCACCAAGCGTTGGCGCATATCCTGGTGGCCAAGCTCTTTCGGCGAAAGGTAGAGGACGAGTGGGAGCGGATCTATCGCACTTATGCGGCTGATCCAGCTATCCTTCGCGCTGCCGAACTCGCTCGGCGCCAGCGTGGACGCAAACGGATTCTCGGCCCACAGGGCCGGTATCGAAATCTCGAACATACCTTTCAACGGCTGAATCGGCTCTACTTCGGCGGCGCTCTCCGAATGCCGATCTTGACCTGGAGTCCATATCGCAGCCGGACGGTACTCGGTCACCTCGATCACACGCATCGGACGTTGGTCATTAGTCGGTTGCTCGACGATCCGCGCATCCCGGAGTTCTTCTTCGAGTACGTGCTCTTCCACGAAATGCTCCATCTCGTCTATCCCCCGCGCACGATCAACGGGAAACGCTATTATCACACGGCGGAATTTCGGGAGGCGGAGAAGCGATTCAAAAACTACGAGAAGGCGAAAGCTCTGGCCGAGCGCATCGCCAATGGACGCGGATATCGCCGATGAGACGAGTCGTCACATGAAGGCATCGGACGTCATTGTCGTGGGAGGAGGAATCATCGGGTGCGCGATCGCCTACACCCTGGCGAAGGAGGGGCTCAGTGTCCGACTTCTGGAGCGCGAGGAGCCCGGGCGCGAAGCCTCATATGCGGCGGCTGGCATGCTCGCGCCTCAATCCGAGGTGATGCACGAGCCTTCTGGCCCATTCTTCGAGTTGTGTCGGGCAAGCCTTCAGCTTTATCCCGATTTCGTCGCCGAGATCGAAGAGGTGACTGGCCTCCCGATCGAATACCGCCGCGAGGGAGCGCTCTTTCTGGCCTTTGATTTCGCTGAGGGCGAGGTCTTGGCCGCTGCTTATGAAAGGCAAAAGGCCATAGGCTTGGCCGTTGAAGACCTGACGGCCCAAGAAGTCCACGAGCGCGAACCCGCGCTCTCGGACGCCGTGCAGATGGCGCTCTTTCTGCCGGACGATCATCAGGTGGACAATCAGCAACTCATGAAGGCACTCATTCTGGCGGCACAGCGTCGCGGCGTGGAGATTTTGACGGGACAGCTCGCCCTCGGTCTGATGCGAGAGGGGGATCGTGTGGTCGGCGTGCGCACCAATCACGGCGCGTATACGGCAACGTGGGTCATCAATTGTGCCGGCGCGTGGGCAGCGACTGTGGATCCTCAGCGGCATCCGCCGCTCCCGGTCAAGCCCATCCGCGGACAGATCGTCGTTCTTCACGCCCGCACGCCCCTTCTGGAGCACGTCGTGCATTCAGCACACTGCTATATCGTCCCGCGTCGCGATGGTCGCTTGTTCATCGGCAGCACGATGGAAGACGTCGGCTATGAGAAGCGTGTGACAGCCGATGCTCTTCTTCGCCTTCTCGCAGCCGCTCGACAAATCCTCCCGGCGATCGAGCGCTGCACGTTCGTCGAAGCTTGGGCTGGATTTCGCCCCGATACCCCAGATCATCTCCCCATCTTGGGGGAAGCCGAGCCAGGTCTTCTCATCGCCACGGGTCACTTCCGCAATGGGATTTTGCTCGCTCCGATCACGGCTCGCTTGATCGCGGAACTGATCACGAGCGGACAAGCGAGCCGAGATCTCACCCCGTTCCACCCCCATCGGTTTTGACCATTACGTGGAGCGCTGCCGACCTTTCCCAGAAGGGAATCGTCGGCTCATCCCCCCTCGACTTCAGGGGAGGCCCATGCTATAGTCTTCGACGAGCTATGCCGAATGCACATACGTTTGAAGCCTACCGGTTGCTGCGAGAGAAGCTGGGGGACGAAGCCACGGCGGCGCTATTGCAGTACATCCACGAGGTGGCTCAAACCCATGTGGCGACAAAAGAGGACATCTACAAGCTGCGCGAGGAGATGAAGGATGAGATCCACAAGCTGCGGGAGGAATTGAAAGGGGACATCGCCACCGTTCGGGAAGAGTTGAAGGGGGATATTGCCGCCGTCCGGGACGAGTTGAAAGGGGACATCGCCGCCGTCCGCACGGAGATGTACCAGATTCGGGACGAGTTGAAAGGGGACATCGCTGCCGTCCGCACGGAGATGTACCAGATTCGGGACGAGCTGAAAGGGGACATCGCCGCCGTCCGCACGGAGATGTACCAGATTCGGGACGAGCTGAAAGGGGACATCGCCGCCGTCCACACGGAGATGTATCAGATTCGGGACGAGCTGAAGCGAGACATTACGCAGATCCGCGAGGAATTGAGGGGCGAGCTGTTCCGCGTCAAAGCGATCCTGTATGTCGTGATCGCCCTGGTCATTTTGAGCAATCCCAAGGTCATTGACACCCTGGGGCGAATCGTTGACTTCCTCAAGTGAGCACCTGCAACTTTCTCTGAGGAGCCGGGACAGGAGCACCCACGCTATTTGTGCGCGAGAGTGGGGACAAATCCCTCCGAGGCGCGGGAAAGAGGGACCCACATTACGTTGAAGAGGAATCGTTGTCCGAAGAGAGTTGCCCTAACCGTCCCTTCGGATGCAGGAGATGGTACTGCTGGCGAGTGAGGCCTTTTTCCACCTGCAAAGCGACCGAGAGTGCAGCCAACACGTAGATCTCAGCCAACACGCTCGCACGCGGGGGAAGATTGAGGGGATCGCCCTCATGAGTAACGCCAGCGTAGAGAAAGACATCCGAATGTCGCGCGAGCCAAGATCGAGGCTGTCCGCTGACGCCGATGATGCGGGCTCCGATCCGTTTGACGGTCGTGACGGTCTCTTTGAGCTCTTGGGTCTCGCCGCTATTGGAGATGGCGATGACGACGTCGCCGGGCAAGACCTGTCCGGCGCTCCCATGTACGGCCTCCGTCCCATGCAAGAAATAGGCCGGTGTGCCCGTGCTGTTGAGCAATGAAGCGATGTAGGTCGCCACATGTTCGGGCTTGCCCACGCCGGTGACATGCACGCGCCCGCCGCGCTGTTCGGCCTGCAGGATCAATTCCACAGCCTGATCGAAATATCCGGGCGTGAGCCGCTTTCGCAACGCTTGCAATTCAGCCAGCGCAATGTCCAGGAATTCTCGAACGGCTGCCTCATAGCGGCGGACCGGTGCCGCTTCACGCGTTTCGAGCCGTCCCCTCATGTTCACATACCTCCGGTGAGGTCTGTGACGACGTGATAGAATCGCTGCCGGAACTCCTCGGGCGTCATGGGATGTTGCTTGGTCGAGGCCACCCGCGCCAGTTCAGCCAAGCGCCGTTCATCTTCGAAATCCTCGCGTTCGAGTCGAATCATATACTCGCGCGCGATCCGATACATCGGGGCCGTGACATCCACGATGCGAATACGCGTGCGCCCGGTGGTCGGGTCCATCAATTGCTCGAAAGGCAGAAATCGAAGCTGCCCACTCACAACGCAAACCAGGGCCCCGGACTGTTCAGCTTGCTCCGGCGTAGGATTGAGCAGGAACTCGATGGCCCCATACCCAAGCGTCTTCACATATTGGCAATCGAAGGCGATCGGCGGAGCCGACCGCACCTCGTAGCCGATCGTCTTGTGAACGATCGTGAGAGCATCTCCACGCGCGGCGAAGCGGCGTTCGACAATCGTCTTGAGGATATGTGCCAGGTCCATCTCGGCCAACCGTAAATGGCCGTACTCATCACGAGTGAGGCGCACGCCTTCGATGTGACTCAGCTCGTCTTCCGGAATGCGCTCCAGCAGCCCCTCGGCGATCACAGCGACGCCATCCCGTCGCTGCCAGAATGCACGTCGTTTCAGGATCGCTCCTTCGAGGACATCGGCCACTGTCTCCAAATGCACGACCTCAGGGAACTCCTCTGGGAGGATAATCGTCGTCACGCCAGCTGCCATGCCGCTTTGCAGGGCGAGATGCCCAGCCGATCGCCCCATCACGACCACGAAATACCAGCGGTTCGTCGTCCGGGAATCCTCCATCAGGTTGCGCAGCAGCTCGAAGATCAACTGACGCGCCGTCTCGAAGCCGAACGTCGGCATGTCGCCCGGGAGCGGCAAGTCGTTATCAATCGTCTTGGGAACGTGGCAAACGCGAATGCGCCCGTTCGCCTGCCGCGCCACGCAATACGCGGCGTACATGGTGTCATCGCCCCCAATGGTCACCAGATATCGAATGCCCAGCGCCTCCAACGACGCGACCACTCGCTCCAGATCCTCCGGACGACGCGTCGGGTTCGCCCGCGAGGTGTTCAAGATCGAGCCGCCCTGGAAATGAATCCGCGAGACCTCGTCATGCTCCAGGAGTCGCACGCGGCTCGTCTCCCCTTTCATCAGCCACGCAAAGCCATCGTAGATGCCTACGACCTCATGTCCACGATTGCGCGCCTCGAGGGTCACAGCGCTGATGACGCCGTTGATTCCCGGCGCTGGCCCTCCTCCGACTAAGATCCCCACACGCCCAGCACTCATTTTTGATCTCTCCCCTCCTCGACGACGGGCATGAGGGCCTAATCTTAGCACTGACGTTGCCTCCGCGCCAAACCGAACGCTTCGAGGAACCCATTCCCACGCTCAGGAGCCGAAGAGCCCGCGTGGCGGGCGCCCGACGCTATCTTGACTTCCCCAAGCCGTGCTCCTAAACTCCAAGCGCTGATCAATCGAGCAGAAGGAGACGCTTCATGCGAATACACGAATATCAAGCGAAAGAGCTGCTCAAACGCTATGGCGTGGCGATCCCTCGCGGAGAAGCGATCACCACGCCGGACGCTGCGCGCGCCGTGGCTGAAAAGCTCGGCGGACGCGTCGTCGTGAAAGCGCAGATTCACGCGGGGGGGCGAGGGAAGGCCGGAGGGATTCGTCTGGCCGATTCACCGGAGCGCGCCTATGAGCTGGCGCGTGAGATGCTGGGGATGACCTTGGTGACGCCCCAAACGGGACCCCAAGGTCGAGTGGTGCGTACCCTTCTCATCGAAGAGGCCCTGCCCATTCGGCGAGAACTCTACTTGGGGGTCATCTTAGATCGCGCGGCGCGCTGTCCGGTCTTCATGGCGAGCCCAGCCGGCGGCATGGACATCGAGGAGATCGCGCAGCGCTCGCCCGAACTGATCTTCAAAGAGCACGCCCATCCAACGCTCGGCCTCCAACCCTATCAGGCGCGCAGGCTCGCTTTCGCACTCGGCTTCACGGCCGAGCAACTTGGGCCCGCCGTGCGCTTCATCCTCGGCCTCTATCGCGCCTTCGTCGAACTCGATGCCTCGCTCGTCGAAGTGAACCCCCTTGTGGTGACCGAGGATGGACGCCTCTATGCCCTCGATGCTAAGGTCACCTTCGATGATAATGCGTTGTTTCGACATCCGGAGTATGCGGAACTGCGCGATGTGAACGAGGAGGAGCCACTGGAGGTGGAGGCCTCCCGGTATGACTTGAACTACATCAAGCTGAACGGCACCATCGGCTGCATGGTCAATGGCGCCGGCCTAGCCATGGCGACGATGGACATCATCAAGCTCGCTGGAGGGGAGCCTGCGAACTTCCTCGATGTCGGCGGAAGCGCAACGACGGAACGCGTGGAGAATGGCTTTCGCATCTTGCTCTCGGATCCAAACGTGCGGGCCGTCTTGATCAACATCTTCGGCGGCATCGTGCGCTGCGACATTGTCGCCGAGGGCGTCCTCCAAGCGGCGCAGAAGATTGGCGTCACCGTCCCCATCGTTGTGCGGCTGGAAGGGACCAACGTCGAGCGCGCGCGGGAGCTACTGGCGCATTCGGGATTGGCGATCACTGTCGCCCACAGCATGAGCGAAGCGGCGGAGCTGGCCGTCGCCCTCGCTCGCCAGGCGTGAGCCTCGAAGATCCCCCTGTTGACAGCTTCGCCATGCGCGCGATAGGGTGAATGACTGGGAGCAGCCCATCATCGGTTGAGAGCGCGAAGATGAAGCGATACATCTTGAAGCGAACAGCGATCCGGCGCACGCTGATCAATTACCGCGCGGAACTCAACGAGGAACAGTATGCGGCGGTCACCTCGGGGGAAGGTCCGGCCTTGGTGATCGCCGGTGCCGGCTCGGGCAAGACGCGCGTGATCACCTATCGCGTCGCTTGGCTCGTGGAGCAAGGGATCGATCAATCGCGTGTGCTGCTCGTGACCTTCACCAATAAGGCCGCGCGCAGTATGCTCCAGCGCGTCGAGGCCCTATTGCAAACGGATTGTCGCCGCATCTGGGGGGGGACGTTCCATCACATCGCCAACCGCGTGCTGCGTCGACACGCAGAAGCGCTCGGCTACCATCCGAATTTCACGATCCTCGACAGCGAGGACGCGCGCGAGCTGCTCGAGGCATGCGTGCGCGCCTGCGGCATCGAGACGCGCGCGCGGCGATTCCCCCGCGGCGAAGTCCTTCAGGATCTCCTCAGCCTCTCGATCAACACGGGGCGCTCGCTGGAGGAGATCGTCCTGGCGCGCTTCCCTTATTTCGAGCCGCTTCTTCCGGAGCTTGAGCGCGTCTTCCACGCCTACGCCGAGCGCAAACGGCGCGAGAACGTGATGGATTACGATGACCTGCTGATGAATTGGTGGCGATTGCTCACCGAGCATCCGGCGATCGCCGCCCTGTATGCGGAGCAGTTCCAGTACATCCTCGTGGACGAATATCAGGACACGAATCGGCTTCAGGCCGAGATCGTGGATCAGCTCGCGGCGCGCCATCGCAACGTCATGGTCGTCGGCGATGATTGTCAAACGATCTACAGTTGGCGGGGGACGGACTTTCGCAACATCTATGAGTTCCCCGAGCGCTATCCCGATGCGCGAATCTACCGGCTGGAGACAAATTATCGGAGCACGCCGCAGATCCTAGCACTGGCTAACGCTTCCATTCGGCACAACGAGCGGCAGTTTCACAAAGAATTGCGCGCGCGACGCGCGGACGGGCCGAAACCGGCCTTGGTGCCGGCACAGGATGTCTACGAGCAAGCGGCCTTCGTCGCCACGCGCATCCTGGAGGCGTACGAGGAAGGGGTGCCACTGTCGGAGATCGCCGTGCTCTATCGCTCGCACTACCACTCGATGGAGCTGCAGGTCGAACTGATGCGGCGGCGTATCCCCTATGTCGTTCGCTCCGGATTGCGCTTCTTCGAGCAGGCGCATGTCAAGGATGTGCTCGCCTATTTGCGCGTCGTCGTGAATGCTCACGATGAACTGGCATGGCGGCGTCTGTTGCGCATAGTGCCGGGGATCGGACAGCGTACGATCGAGCGCATCTGGCCGGTCATCGCCGGAAGTCCGGATCTGCTGCGCGCGCTCGCCGAGGTCGAAGCGCGAGGCTCCATCCCCCGCCGCGCCCAATCCGGATGGCGCGAATTGCGCGAGCTGTTGGAGGTGCTCATGGACGAACCGCTCGCCCAGCGCCCAGCCGCTCAGATCGAAGCCATCCTCGCCAGCAGTTACACGGACTATCTGCGCGCGACCTACAGCAACGCCGAGATGCGCTTGGAAGATTTGCGCCAGCTCGCGCAATTCGCCGCTCGTTATCCCTCGACCGAGCATCTCCTGAGTGACGTCGCCCTTCTCGGACAGGAGCGATTCTCCATGCGCGACGGACTCTATGGCGAAGATATCCTCGGCGGAGCGGAAGGCGAAGAGGAACCTCTCGTGCTCTCTTCGATCCATCAAGCGAAGGGTCTGGAATGGCGCATCGTCTTCCTGATTTGGGCCGCTGATGGACGCTTCCCCACAGCGCGCTCGCTCCAGGATCCGGATGCTCTGGAAGAAGAACGCCGGCTCTTCTACGTCGCTGTCACTCGTGCCAAGGATGAGCTGTACGTCTGTTACCCCCTCATCGCCCGTGAAGGCGTGCGCACGATTTTGCTTCGCCCCTCTCGATTCATCACCGAGGTCGAGCCCGAACTGTTCGAGACGTGGGTGATCGAGTCGGCGTGAACGCGCTCTCTGGAAAGCGCGTGGCGAGATCGCCGCTCGACGAACGCTGGGGATCAGGCCGAATGTGAGCGCGTCTCCTCCCTATCCTGGAGATTCACCGCGACCGGTCGAAGCGCCGCGCTTCGCTCCCCTGGATCCGCGGTTTCAACCCATGCTCTTTCTGGCGGCGGCTTTCGCTGCCGGCATCGCCTTGGGCCGCGTCCTTCCCCATCGCCCGCTTTTGTGGGGAATCATCGCTACTGGTACGTGGTTCCTCGGCCTCACCGCGCGGCGCTCGCGCGCCTTCGTTCCCATATTGCTCGTCGGATACAGCCTGGTCGGCATTCTTCATCTGCAACTCGCAGAAGGACGCTCGGCGTCGCCGCGCCTCCGAACGCTTTACGACCGGGGACTCCTCGCGGCCGGAGAAGCCACGCGCGTGATCGGACGTCTGGCGGCTTCGCCCGAGCGCGCGCCGGGGAGGGTTTATCTCGATATTGATGTCGAACACGTCGTCGCGTTCGAGCGCATCTATTGCACAAGCGGTCGCCTGCGTTTGATGGTCGCCCTCCCCGATGCAGAAGCGCGCGCCATCTACGAGCGGCTGGGACTGCGCTACGGCCAGCGCCTCCAAGCGCTCGGGCGGCTCGTGCGTTTGAAGCGGCATCAAAATCCCGGTTCGCCGGAATACGACGAGTATCTGGAGCAGCGGGGATACGATCTCGCAGCCGTGAGCAAAAGCCCGCTGCTATTAGAACCGCTCGAGGAGACCTCGCCCGCTCCCTTCCCCCACGCGGCTTCGTGCGCCCGATCTTCGACGCAGGAATTTGCTCGCGGGCTCCTAGTGCGCGTGCTCACTCCGCTTTCCGACATCAAGGAGCTGCTCGAACAGGAGATTGACCGGGTATTCCGCGAAGCAGGGCCTCGAACGGCAGGACTTTTGAAAGCGCTCCTTCTCGGAAACCGACATTTCCTCGAAGCCCACATGGCGGAGGCGCTCCGCGCCGGAGGGACGTTTCACATCGTGGTGATCTCCGGGTTGCACGTCGGATTTTTGGCCGGGATGCTCTTTGCCGTGATCTCCTGGTACACGCGGCGATCGTTCTGGCGCGCCTTCGGCACGCTCATCCCCTTGTGGGGCTATGCCCTCATGGTCGGCGGCCAGCCTCCGGTTTGGCGCGCGACCGTGATGGTGACGGTCTTTCTGCTCGCTTCGCTTTTATTTCGGCAGGCGCCAGTGGCCAATAATCTCGGCATCGCCGCCTTGGTCCTGCTCGTCATTACCCCTCAACAGCTCTTCTCCCCCTCATTCCACCTCTCCTTCGTAGCGGCCGGCAGCCTAGCCCTGCTTGTAGCGCCACTGATCGCGCGGCTTCAAGCGATCGGGTCTTGGCGACCGACGCCCGAGCATCCCTATCCCCCACAGAGCTCAGAGATCGTGCGGCGATTGGCCGAGTGTCTCTTTTGGAACGAACGGCAGTTTCAGCGCGAGCAAAAGACTTCGCTGATTCGCTTCCGATTGGAGAAGGGATCCCTGGCCCGTGCGCTCAATCGATTTCGGCTCCAACCCCTGGTGCGCGCCCTTGTGCTCTCGCTGCTCGTCTCGTCTATCGTCCAACTGGCCATGCTCCCCCTTATGGTCGAGTACTTTCACCGCACTGCCCTTATCGGCATTGCGCTCAATGTGGTCGTCGGCGCGACGATCGCGCTCCTTGGGTTGACCGCCCTCTTCGCGCTCGCGCTCTCGCTGTGGCAAGAGTCTTTGGCCACCTATCCGGTCACGCTCAGCCGCGTGCTCACGGAAGCGACCGTCGCTAGCTCGGAACTCGCCCTTCGATTCCCCGCGCTCAGCCCTCGCGTCCCAGACTATTCGGGAGCGGGCGTGCTCGTATACCTCGCCTATTGGGCCATTCTCCTCTACTTCGCATATCGGCTCCACGCCTGGCGTCCGCTGGACCCTCCCGCTCACACTTTACCGCAGCCTGGCGCACGGCATCGGGATCGCCCACTGAGAGTACGGCGATTGGCGCTGAGCATTGCGCTCGTCCTCCTCACCGTGAATCTCGGATTCCTCGTCGCCCACCCGTTTCCGCCCGCCCGACCAAAGGGCTGGCTCCTCCTTCATTTCCTCGACGTGGGCCATGGGGATGCGATACTCCTGGAATCTCCCGATGGCACGACGATGCTCGTAGACGCCGGCGGAGAGATCGGACCGTCGCCGACGCAGATGGCCGACGACGGGGAGCCGGAGTTCGTCGAAGACCGTTTGCCCATTGGAGAAGCCGTCGTCTCCAACTTCCTCTGGTCGCGAAGGCTCAAGCGCATTGATCTCCTGGTCCCCACGCACGCGCACGCCGATCATCTGCGCGGATTCCTGAATGTCGTTCGGAATTTCGACATCGGAGCCGTGCTCCTTGTGCGCCGTCCCTCAAAGGACCCCATTTTCTCCGCCTTCCTGCAAGAGGTTCAACGACGGCGCATTCCCGTGGTGGAGATCCAGCAAGGCGATCGCCTTCGGATCGGACGCGCGATCCCGCCCGTCACGGCCACCGTGCTCTGGCCACCTCCCTCAGACCGTCCCCCTGAAACGTGGGAGAACGCGGACTCGCTCGTCCTCCGCATTCAGTATGGGGACACGAAGCTCCTGCTGACTGGGGACATCGAGCGCGCTGCCGAAGAAGCGCTGCTCGCCGCCGGTTGGGAGTTGCAGAGCGACGTCCTGAAAGTCCCCCATCACGGAAGTCGCACCAGTAGTTCCGATGCTTTCCTCGAGCGAGTCCGGCCTCGATGGGCGATCGTCACGGCCGCTGATCCTGTGGCCGGGCGATTCCGATACCCGCATCCCGAGGTCCGAGAGAGATATGACCGCCGGGCCATCTCGCTCTTCCACACGGGGCAGCAAGGCCTGATCACTCTCATGACCGACGGGCAAACGTTTCGGATCTCCCCATTTGGTCGGTGAGCGAGCGGGGAACGATCGCTCGAAGGCCACTATGAGATCTCGACCTGTTGTCAACCCCTCGCCGGATGTGATATTCTAGGGCGCGAATCGCTCGGTGTGGGGAAGGGCCGGACATGGAGCTAACCGAACGAGTCTTTCGGACTTACACAGAAGCCGAGCTGACCGAGCTGCTTCGGCAGGCCCAGCAGGAATCGCACGAGGCCCTCGAAGAGCTTTTTTCTTTCTTGCGTGAAAGAATTCTCTCGCTCGCCAAAAGAAATACACGAAATCTTGGCCTGCGGGCTGCGGATGCGGAGGAAGCGACTCAGGAGACGCTGCTCATCGTTCACAGGCATTTGCAAAGGCTGGAGACGTGGGAGAGCGTGATGAAATTCGCGCGGCAGGTCTTGAGAAATCGTCTTGGCAATTATTACCAGTATCGCCTCCGCCGCGATCCGGTGGAAGTCCCAATAGAGAAAGCGCGCGTTTCTGCCCGCATAGAGCTCCAACTGGAAGTCAAAGAACTGGAACGAATCATCGAGCGAGCGATTGACGAACTGCAAGCGAAGCGGCCTCGGCAGGCGGCGATCTTCCGTGGCCTCCTCATGGGGTTGAGCAAGGAGGAGCTGTGTCAGGCCCTCCGCATCACGCCCAATCATTTCGATGTCGAGTTGCATCGCGGTCGGCGCCTCTTACGGCGCCTTCTCAAAGAAAAATGGGGGATCGAATGGTAGCCCCAACGGAGAGAAGACCGAGTATGTCAGCAAGCGAACGGAAATGCACGGATCCGCGGCTCGGGCGATTACTGCCGCAATATGAATTGGGCCTGTTGGAGGAAAGCGAGCGCAAGGCTTTCCTGAACCATCTGCTGCAATGCAATTTTTGCCATGCCGAGCTGTACGCCTTGGAGCCCGTCATGGATCTGTTGCGCGCCAAACGCGAAAAGGCCCTCGCCTCTCGAAAGCGATCCCTTCTTCTCAAGATGCGCTTGGCGCTGCTCGCCGAGCGAAGACGCGCGATCCAGTGGGCGGCTTCGATCCTGATTGCCGTGAGCGCCAGTACGATCGCCTTCTTCTGGTTCCGCGCGTCCGAAGAGACCTCTGATGTACCCAATATCGCTTCGCCGGAGAAGGCACCGTCTCCCGCTCCGAAATCCTCACTCTCACCCGAGGAGATTGCCCGGCTGCGCAGCGCGGGGACTGCGGAGACGATGGAACGCGCGCGCTCCGCTTACGAGAAGGGCGATTTCCCCCACGTCGTCGAACTCCTCATGCCGATCGCGCGGCTTGAACCTGAGAACGCGGAAGCCCATTTCTACCTCGGGGCATCCTGGCTTCAGCTCAATCGCCCACAAGAGGCCATCGCTCCTCTTCGACGAGCCGTGCAGCTCAGCATCGGCATCGAACAGGAGCGCGGCCGATACTATCTCGCTCTCGCGTATGCTCGTGCTGGTTATCGCGAGGAAGCGCTCCGGGAGCTGGAAATCCTCATCGCCGGCAACAGCCTGTATCGCACGGAGGCTGAGAAGGCGAAACAACAGCTCCTTCAGTCTGGCACCGTGAGATGAGAAAGCGCACGATGCGACGAACGATCATCCTCATCGGCGCAATGGCGGGCTTGGTGATCGCCGCCACGCTCTTCTTCGTCTGGCGCGCTCCTGGAGCACGACCGATTCGCTTCGGCGAACGCCAGGAAGCTCTCCTGCGGCCGCAGGATTCGTTCGCGCCGGGAAGCGTGTGCGGGCCGAAACACTTCTGGAGCTTTCAAGCCGAAGCCGGACAGCGAATCACGCTCACGGTCACCTCGTATGAGTTCGATCCCTCAGTCCAACTGCTCGGTCCCTTGGGACGCCCGATCGGCTGGAGCGAAGATGACGACTGGTTCTTCACCGCGCGCTTGCGCGCGACGCTACCAGTGAGCGGACGCTACATGGCGATCGTCTGCGGGACGAACGCCGATCAATACGGCACGTATTGGATCACGCTGCGGCAGGGCGATGAAGAACCGTTGTGGCGAGAGAACGATGTGTTCGCCTTCTTCCGACGCGGGTTGGAATGGGCCGAGCGCCAACGGAATCTGCGTGCGCAGAGCTGGCTGCACCTGGCGCTTGGCCGATATCTCCGCGAGCATCGGCGTTGGAAGGAAGCGGAAGCGCATTACGCGCAGAGCGAACAGGTTGCGAAAGAAGCCGCTTTCTCCTATGGTCGCTGGTTCTTGGGCCTTGAGCGGGCGGCGCTGCTTGCCCGTCACCTGCAGTACGAAGAAGCGATCGCCGAGCTGGAACGGGCGCTCGACTTCGCGAAGAATTTGCGCGCTGCGGAGTATGCCGAAGCGCTCACGCTCACGCGCCTGGGCGATCTTCACCGCTCTTTGGATCGCCACGAAGCAGCGACGGCGTACTATCGCCGCGCACTTGTGCTCACTGAGCGATTGAAGCATCCGACGCTGCTCGTGCCGCTTTACGCTTCCCTGTCCGAATTCCTCCGCCTCTCGGAACGGGAGCGCGCCTTCGCCTATGCTGAGCGCGCTTACGCCCTCCGCGAGGGCGTTGATCCCCTGCTTCGCTTCCTGGCCACTTATCGGTTCGCCGAAACCCGCATCGCATCCGGGAAGATCGCTGAAGGCTTGCGGATCGCTTCCGAAGCCCGTGATCTCGCTCGTCGCCTTGGATGTCGAGATCAAGAGAGCGCCATTCTCCTCGCGATGAGCATCGCGTACTTCTCCATGAACGATCCGGAGGGGATCGTTCGTTCGGCTCGCGAAGCCCTGGAGTTGACCGATCCCAACGATGCCGATCCGAACCCCCGCCGCATGGCTCTGCAGATGCAAGCAGATGGGGAGATGCTTCGGGGACGTCATGAAGAGGCCTTACAACTCTGCACCGAAGCGCTGCGCGTGACCGAGCGCGCATGGGCGCGAGCGCCGATCGAAGAGCTGCGACAGCGCTTCCTCTCCTGGTCGAAGGCGATCTCCACGCAGATCATCCGGAACCTGTACACCCTCTATGCGCGCCATCCCAATGCAGAATACGCGCGCCAGGCTTTCGATGCGGCCGAGCGGAGTCGGAGCCGGACGTTGCTCGAACAACTCGCGGCTTTGAAGGTCGGCTCCGCCGTGCGGAACGACATCGCACTGCTGGAAGAAGAACGAGCGGTGCTCGATCGTCTCTCGGCGCTCGGGCGCCAACTCGTCCTCGCGCGCTCAAGCGGGACGCTCGATGCGTCGGAATTGAATCGCTTGGAAGAAGAGCGAGCCCGGTTGCTCAACGAGCGCATTCAACTCGAAGCGCGCATCCGTCGCATGACGGCGGGCGAATTGGACAAAGCGTGGATCGCGCCGCTCACGGCCGAGCGCGTGCAGCGCGAGTATCTGGCCGCTCACCCCAACGCCGCCATTCTCCTTTATCAACTCGGCATTCGCGAGAGCTTCCTCGTCGTCCTCACGCGCGAAACCGCGCATTTCTTTAAGCTGCCCAACTGGACGACGATCCGGGATACCGTGAACGAATGGCGGGCGCATATTCGACGACAGGTCACTCCGGAAGGGCGCACGCCCGAAGCCCTGCGGGCCTATGCGCGCGTCGCCCATCGGCTCTACGAATTGCTCCTCCGCCCAGCAGCTCACGTCATTCGAGGCCGAGAGCTGGTGATCATCCCCGATGCCGCGCTTCACGATCTCGCCTTCGAAGCGCTTGTCGTGAATCCTCCCGATGAAGGAGCTGCGCCGGCTCAGGAAGGGAGTGATCGCGCGAGATCTTTCCGCCCGCGCTATCTCATCGAGGAGCACTCGGTCGTCTATACCCCCTCGGTCTCCGTACTCGTCGAGATCGCTGCGCGGCAGAAACGAACGGCTTCAAGCGGCAGGGTGCTTCTCGTCGGCGATCCCATTTTCAACGCGGATGATCCGCGCGCGAAGGAAGCCGCACCGACGCTCGTGGCCATGAATACGCCAGCCGCTCGATGGCGCGGAGGATTACATCGGCTTCCTCTGACGGAGCGAGAGGTGTGGGAGATCGCTGCGCTCAGCGCGCGACACGGGCTACGACCGACGGTTTGGCTCGGACGCGAGGCGAGCGAGGAGAACCTGAAGGGTCGCGATCTCACGAAGTATCGCTTCGTGCATTTGGCGACGCATGCGGTGGCCGATCCGCAAGACGGGGATTTTTCGGCCGTCGTCCTCTCGCTCGTGGGAAGGGATTCTCGCGAAGATGGCGTCCTCACGGCGGCCGAGATCGCGCG